>CATPCO010000049.1 GCA_955652925.1 uncultured Xanthobacteraceae bacterium
CGGGTTTAAAACCCGCCCCTACAAGCTTCGCGACCGCGATGTGCTTCCCGTCCGGGGTTTGCGGGACGCTTGTCATATGCGATTGCCCTGCCCTTCGGGAAGGGATTGAGGCATGAGCCGGACGACCGAACGCATCGCTCCGTGGGTCACTGCGGCGCTGATGCTGATCCTGTGGTGGCTTGTTGTCGTCGCATTCCGGATCGAAAGCTTTGTGCTCCCGTCGCCGGTCGAATCGGTAACGGCGCTCTACCAATACCGTTACCCGCTGGCGATCAATGGCTTTGCAACCTTGGCGACCACGCTCGCCGGATTTGCGCTGGCGGTTGCTTTCGGTCTCGCTCTGGGGATCATCGTCGGATCGTTTCGCCTCGCTTACGCGGCGCTCTACCCGATTTTGATTGCCTTCAACAGCGTTCCGAAGGCTGCCCTGGTTCCGATCCTGGTGATCTGGTTTGGCGTGGGCACCGTGCCCGCCGTCATGACCGCGTTCATGCTTTCGTTCTTCCCTGTGGTGGTCAATGTCGCGACCGGCTTTGCGACCATTGAGCCCGAGTTGCTGGACGTGATGCGCGCGCTCGGCGCCTCGCGCTGGGACATGGTGCTCAAGATTGGAATGCCGCGGTCGCTGCCTTACTTCTTTGCCTCGCTCAAGATCGCCATCACGCTGTCATTCGTCGGCACGGTCATCGCCGAGATCGTCGCGGGCAACAACGGTATCGGCAATGTGATGCTGATCGCCGGTTCGAACTTCAATGTGCCGCTCGTGTTCGCCGCACTGCTTGTTGTCGGCGCAATGGGCATCGGCATGTATGCCATCTTCGCCGCGCTGGAGACGCGTTTTGCGGGCTGGTCAGTGCGCGGCGGCGGGATCGAATTCGCCGCCGGTGGCTAGTTACGACCGCTTTGGCGGCAGGAATTTCGCCGACCGTTTTTCCACCGCGTCCCACTCTGTGTCGGTGAGTTTCACCGAACCCACGAACTTGTTGCTGAACAGGGTGTCCGTGGGGGCTGCGTTCTTCACTCCCATATAGGTTTCCACGGTTTTCGCCGTGGTCGAGACGAGCTCGGGGTCCATGTAGCCAAGGCCGTGCCGCTTCACGGCGGACACCATGCCAAGCGCAGTGCTTACCGCTTGGCCATATTCGATGACCTTCTGATTGGCGGGGCTTCCACCCTGAAACTCCTTCACGCTCTCGATGTGCAGCTCGACTGATTTTTCCGGGTTGAGATAAACATATTTGAGCCCCTCCATCAGCCCGCCGACGAAGGCCTCGCACAGGTCAGACTTGTTCGCGATGGTTGCGTGCTTGCATGCGACCACGTTGCTGAACATCTTCACCCCGTAATCCTCGTACAGGATGCTGTTGAGCTCGAGCCCCTGCGCCCACAGGCTGGGCGCGATGCTGCCGAAGAAATTTCCCTCTGCCTTGACCTGTTTTTCGGCCAGCACCTTGATCAGCGCGGCCGCATCCATGGTGACCTTGCTGACCTTCTTGTCGTCGATGCCGGTCGCCTTGACGAAGGCCGGCCAGAGCTGGAAGTCGCCGCTGCCCACATCAAACGCCACGGTCTGGCCTTCCAGATCCTGCGGCTTGGTGAGCCCGTATTCCTTGAGCGAGAAAATGCCGACCGGAGACCGAGGCCAGACGCCGGCCACCGCAACAAGGTCGAGACCGCGTGCCGCGCAATTCATCATCACCGCGAGATCGAGAATGCCGAAATCGTACTGCCCCTGATCGACCGGCACGCAGACCTTTCCCGACCCGAAACCGCGGTCAATGCTGACATCGAGTCCGCGCTTTTCCCAAAAACCCATTTTCTTCGCGACGAAGACATAGCTGAAGGTCCCGAGCGGTAGCCACGGCAGCGTCATCTTCACGGGCGTGGCTGCACGAACGATCGCAGGTATACCCAAGTCGGTGGCAAGAGCCACCGGGACCGCGCCGGCGGCAACTTTCAGGAATGAACGGCGATACATCTTCATTTTCTCTTACTCCTTCATCGCTAACGATCAGCCCCCACCCGCTGCAACCACTTCCGCCGGAGGTTGCCAGTACACGGCAAAGCTTTCCGCGCTGGCAATGACCATGTAGAGCGCAAGCCCGGCGATGCTCAAAACCGCAATCGCCGCTATCATCAACGGCGTGTCCAACAACCCGCCAGCAAGCTTGATCAGATAACCGATCCCCTCCTGGGAAGCGACAAACTCGGAGACGATCACACCGATGATGGCAAGCGTGATGGAAATCTTCATGCCGCCGAAGATGTAGGGCAAGGCGTTCGGCATGCGGATCTTCCAGAAAATCTGCCAAGGCGAGCCCATGAAGGTGCGCGCCATTCGGTGGATGTCTTCATCAACGGCCTCAAATCCCATCGCCGCGTTGATGGTCATGGGAAAAAACGCGATCAGAAACGCGAGCAGCAGGCTCGATAAGGTTCCCGTCCCGAACCATACGATGAACAGTGGAGCGATCGAAATTTTTGGAACCACCTGGGAGACCACGATCACAGGATAGAAGCCCGCGCGCACAATGCTCGAATAGGTGATCAGGACGGCGACCAGAATCCCGCCGATCACCGAGAGTGCAAATCCCAACACCGTGAGGTAGAGGGACGGCCAAAGATGCGCGAGCAGGAGATCGTGGCGCTCGACCATCACGGCGAGGACCTCCGACGGGGGCGGGAGAATGATGCTGCGGATGCCCAGAACACGCACTGCGATTTCCCAGCCGACCAGCATGAGCACGGTCACGAGGATCGGCCAGCCGATGCGAGCGGCACGCCTGCGGATCTCATCCCGCATGGCTTGCCTCGATGGCGTTGCGCAGATGCCGGACATGGTGGTTGAAAGTTTCATCCTCGGTCATGGCAATCTGGCGCGGCCGGGGAAGATCGATCGCGACGTCATCGATGATCGTACCCGGCCGGCGAGCCATAACCAGAACGCGATCGGACAGGAAGGCTGCCTCGCGGATACTGTGCGTCACGAAAATGACTGTCTTGCGATTGGCCTGCCAGATGCGCAGCAGCTCGACCCCCATCTCGTCGCGCGTGATCGCATCGAGCGCGCTGAACGGCTCATCCATCAGCAGAATATCGGGATTGTGCACAAGCGCGCGGCAAATCGCGACGCGCTGGCGCATGCCTCCGGAGAGCTGACGCGGCAGCGCGGCCGCAAATTCATCGATTTTCGCCATCCGCAGCAATTCCATTGCGCGACCGGTGTACTGCGCGCGGGGCAGCCTCATGAGCTCGACGGGGAACAGCACGTTCTGCAACACGGTCCGCCACGGCAACAGCACCGGGCTCTGGAAGACCACGCCGACATCCCGGCGCGGCCCCGTCACTTTCGCGTCCTTGACGCGGATTTCACCCGCCGTGGGCGCGATCACACCAGCAATCATCATGAGCAAAGTGCTCTTGCCGCAGCCGCTTGGACCCAGCACACTGACAAATTCCCCCTCCCCGACGGCGAACGAAACCTTGCGAATGGCCTCGATCGCGCCATAGCTCTTCTGCAGAGACGCAATGCGCACCGCGGCCTCGCTTCCGACAGGTTCCGCGCGGATCGCCTCGCGATTACTTGCAGCAGTGATTGACATGCGGTGAAAGTACCACGGCCTGCCCTATCTCAATAACGGCATCCCTCATCGCACGCAGAGCTTGCAAATGTTGGGCGATGGAATTGGCGCATCCGTTCTGAGGAAGGAGGACGAGCGATTTCTGCGCGGCCGCGGACAATACGTGGCTGATTTCTTCATTCCCGGGACGCGCGAGGTCGTATTCGTGCGAAGCACGGTTGCCCATGCGTATATTCGTCACATCCAGGTTCCGCAGGCGCACAGGCACGCCGTTTTCAGCGCAAAGGACCTCGCTGACGTCAAGCCGATCCACGCCGCGACCACGCTGAGCGGCTGCAAGCATTCCAGCGAGCCCATTCTGGCTACCGACAAGGTCCGCTATGTGGGAGAGCTTGTCGCCATGTGCGTTGGCTCCTCCCGCGCAGAAGCCGAGGACATCGCCGCAAGCGTGATGGTGGACTATGAGGAGCTCGAACCCGTCGTCGACATGCTGGCGGCGCGGCAACCGGGTGCGCCCCTCGTGCACCAAGAATGGGGCGATAATGTTTTCATTGAATTTATCCAGGACACGACCGACGCAGGCGCGATCGATCATATCGCCCACTCTGCGCCCATCAAGGTCACCCGCGAGATTCGAACCTCGCGTCAGTGCATGGTGCCGATCGAGGGCCGCGGCGTTGTTGCGTACTGGGATGCCCGGCTCGGCTATTTGACTATCGTGAGCGCGACCCAGATGCCGCACATTGTGCAGCGGGGCGTGGCGGAATGCCTGGAGCTGCACGACGGCGAAATCCGGGTGATTTCACCCGATGTGGGCGGCGGCTTCGGCTACAAGGGTCTGCTCTGCCGCGAGGAAGTCGCGCTCGCATGGCTTGCGCTGCGCGACCGAACGCCCGTGCGCTGGATTGAGGACTGCCGCGAGCGGCTGAGCGCCAATGCCAACTGCCGGGAGCATCATTACCGCCTCACCGGCTACGCGGATCATGACGGACGGCTGCTGGCGCTCGATTGCGCCGCCAGCGTCGATGCCGGTGCCTATTCCGTTTACCCCATTTCGGCTGTCCTCGAAGCCGCTCAGGTCGCAAGCCTGCTTCCGGGACCGTATGATTTTCACGTGTATCGCTGCCGCTCGGCTGCAGTGGCAACCAACAAGTGCCCGATCCTGCCCTACCGCGGCGTGGCGCGCTCAGGCGTGTGCCTTGCAATCGAAGCCATCATGGATGACATCGCCCGGGCTGCGGCGCTCGAACCCTACGAGGTGCGTCTGCGAAATCTTGTGCGTCCCGAGCAGATGCCGTTCCACAACGTGGTGAAGAAAGAATTCGATGGCGGCGATTATCCTGAATGCTTGCGCCGTGCCGTTGCAGCAATTGATCTCGCCGCAGTTCGTGAGCGACAGCGCAGGGGCGAGCCGGACGGCCGCATGGTTGGGGCCGGCTTTTCGATCTTCTGTGAGCAGGGCGCCATGGGCACCGACGTGCTGGCGGGCTGGGGCCGGCCGATCGTGCCGGGATACGAGCAGGCAACGGTGCGGCTCACTGCCGACGCCGACCTCGAAATTCGCGTCGGTACCCATTCGCACGGCCAGGGCCATGAAACCACCTTGGCCCAGGTCGCGCACGAAATCCTCGGGCTGGATTTTGCGCGGATCAAGGTGCTGCAAGGGGACACACTTTCCAGTCCTTTCTCGACCGGAACGTGGGGGTCGAGAGCGATGGTGATGGGGGGCGGCGCGGTCGCCGCCGCCTCTCGCGCACTGGCCGAGCGGGTGAACCGCATCGGCGCGTGGCTCTTGCAGTCTGATCCCGCCGATGCGCGTGTCGTCGGTGGCAAGGTCGAGGCGCGCGGTGCCACCGTGACGCTGCGCGAGGTCGCGCGCGCCTGGTATCTACAACCTCAGAACCTGCCGCCCCATGTCCACCACGGCGGTCTCGAAGTCACGATGGGGTATCGTCCGGCCCGCGACACCGGGACATTCAGCTACGCCGCCCATGCTGCCGTGGTCGCGGTGGACGCGAGCACAGGAGATATTGAGATCCTCGACTACGTCGTCGTGGAAGACGGGGGCAAGCTCGTCAATCCCATGATCGTCGACGGCCAGGTGCGCGGCGGCGCCGCGCAGGGTATCGGCACTTGCCTCTTTGAAGCCATGCCGTTTGACGCCCGTGGCCAGCCGCTCGCTTCGAGCCTGCTCGACTATTTCCTCCCCGGCGCGACGGAAGTCCCCAACATCCGGGTGCTCCACATGGAGACGCCGTCGCCGCATACCGAGTTCGGAATCAAAGGCATCGGCGAGGGCGGCGCGGTGGGGCCGCCGGCCGCAATTGTCTGCGCCGTCAACGACGCGCTGCGCGGAATCGGTGCCGAAGTTCACGACCTGCCGCTCACGCCCCATCACGTTCTCGAGGCCATTGCGGCTGCATCGCGATCGCCCGCAGGACGATGCGTACCGAGGTGAATTGACTGAAATGCACGCCCCTCTTACCAAGAGAGGCCTGTGCGCCGTTTGGAAGGACTTTGAATGAACGCCAGCGTCCGCGGGAAACTTCTCAATAAGATCGACGAGAACCGCGAGCAGTCGATCGGCTTCCTCCAGAAGATGATCGCCATCCCCAGTGTCACGGGTGACGAAGCGAAGATCCAGAAGTTCCTGGCGGATTACCTGGCCGGGCTCGGGCTCAAGATCGACATGTGGGAGACGA
>CATPCO010000050.1 GCA_955652925.1 uncultured Xanthobacteraceae bacterium
CGCCGCCTACGATTTAAAAAAACTGCGCGGAAAACAAATGGTGGGTCGGATGGACAAAACGCGACGTTATGAGCCTATCCGCGAGGGCTTGCGTGTCATAACCGCTCTTCTGACGCTGCCCCATAAGCTCCACCAAACTCTCCTGGATGACGCACAAAAAATCAAACCAACCCACGGAGCCCAGAACCCAGCCCCCATTGACCGTCATTATCAGACCCTCCGCTTGGGCATGGAAGGAGTCTTTCGTGAGCTCGGGATTGCAGCCTGATCATCGACAATCTTTTGTCGATGTTTACGCCTAACAGCGTTACATGCCCCGTCTCCGTAGTTTCCCCGCCAGTGAACTTCGATCTGGATCTTGCTGATTCTTAGGCGTCTCGCCTGCGATGACATTTTCGCGAACCACAGTAGGTCCTGACGCTCGTTGGTTCAAATTGAAAAACATTCCTCGAATTACCGGCGCCGATCACCCTGCAAATCGCATCTTTAATAAGGCATCGCCCAGCCAAATTGGAGGTTCGTTTATGACCGCAGCGGATGTACTCGTCGAGGCGCTGATCGATTGGGGAGTGGAGGTTGTCTTTGGCCTGCCCGGAGACGGCATTAATGGAATCATGGAGTCGCTTCGTACGCATCTGGAGAAGATCCGATTCGTTCAGGTGCGTCACGAGGAGGCAGCTGCATTTATGGCCTGTGGCTATGCCAAATTCACCGGCAAATTGGGAGTCTGCCTAGCCACTTCGGGTCCGGGAGGAATCCACCTGCTGAATGGACTCTACGATGCCAAGCTCGACGGCCAGTCGGTATTGGCCATCACCGGCTTACAATTCCACGACCTGATCGGTACCTACACCCAGCAAGATGTCGCGCTCGACAAGCTCTTCATGGACGTTGCCGTTTTCAACGAGCGGATCATGGGGCCGACGCATGTGGAAAACATAACCGACTTGGCTTGCCGAATTGCCCTGGCGTACCACGGCGTTTCTCACATCACATTTCCGGTTGACTTACAGGAAAAGGAAGTCAAAGACCGGCAGCGCTCACAGCGCAACGTGCCGCATCACACCTCGGATGTCTACTCTCGCAGTGCTCGCCTTCCGGACCAAATCGATTTGGAAAAAGCAGCAGAAATACTCAATGTCGGCAAAAAGGCAGCCATCCTTGCCGGTCGTGGAGCGTTAGGCGCTACGGACGAACTAGAGCACACTGCGGAATTGCTGGCCGCCCCGATTATCAAAGCACTTCTAGGGAAGGCGGCAGTACCCGACGACAGCCCCTACACCACAGGTGGCATTGGCCTGCTCGGGACCAAGCCCTCCCAGGAGGCAATGGAGGACTGCGACACGCTGCTGATGGTTGGCACTTCTTTCCCGTACATCGAGTTTATGCCCAAACCTGGGCAAGCCCGAGGAGTGCAAATCGAACTGGATCCCAAGCGCATTGGCTTGCGCTATCCGGTCGAGATAGGGTTGGTGGGCGACAGCCGCCGCACTTTACGGGAACTCATTCCCCTTCTCAAACGCAAGGAGGACAGAAGCTTTCTTCAGGCGGCGCAGGCGGCGATGAAGGATTGGTGGGAGATCATGGAGAAGCGCGCCACGCGACGCGACAAACCAATGAAGCCACAAGTGGTCGCGTGGGAGTTGGGCAAGCGTCTGCGTGATGATGCCATTGTGAGCTGCGATAGCGGCACAATTGCGACGTGGTGGGCTAGACAAATCCTTGCGCGCCGCGGTCAGATGCATACTCTCTCAGGCAATCTCGCCACGATGGCTGCGGGATTGCCCTACAGCATCGCCGCCCAGGTGGCCTTCCCCGGCCGCCAGTGCATTGCTTTCGTGGGCGATGGCGGGTTCTCTATGCTGATGGCGGACTTTGTAACTGCCGTCAAATACAAACTGCCCATCAAGGTTGTCATCATCAAGAACAACACGCTCGGACAGATCAAGTGGGAACAGATGGTCTTTCTCGGTAATCCCGAATACGGAGTGGATCTGCACCCGATCGATTTTGCGGCATTCGCGCATGCCTGCGGCGGCGTCGGCTTCACGGTGGAAGATCCCGGAGACTGCGGGCGCATCTTGGATGAATTCCTGAACGTTCCAGGGCCGGCGGTTTTACAAGCGGTGGTTGATCCCTTCGAGCCGCCATTTCCCGCGAAGGTCAAAGCGGAACAAGCTCTGCACTTTGCCGAATCGCTGGCACGCGGTGAGCCTAATCGAAAGAAAATCGCGCTCACTGCGTTCTCCGACAAGGTCCGCGAATTGATTTAGGGGGTCGGGCAGCAACACATCACAGACATTCATTCTTGGTACGCGTGTAAGTATCTCTTCCGCCACAGCGAATAGCTCTGTGGTCATTTCTCCCAGCGCCCAGTACTGGGGCATTGTTCAGTGATCGATACTCTCAACCCGGTCCGTCTCTACTCTGCAAACTGGGCAGCATCGCCGTGCCTATTTGTCCTGCTCACGTTCGGGTGGGCTCCATACTGCTTGGTCGGCCCGTGGCAGCAGCGAATGCAAGGCTACTAGAATCACCCGTCACCTGCTCTGCCGCTCAGATGCTGGGGCGTCCCGAGTCCCTCTGGGCAACGGCCAGTCTTACGATTGGCCCTCGTGTAACTTCGTGTCCTTTGTAGTTCATCAAATTATGGACCGCACGATCTCAAGCTCCAGGTGGGGTCGCAGGGTCTTTGCGAATGAGCCGGATGATCGTGGTGCCGAGCGCCAAGAGAGAGATTGCCGAGATCACTCCGAGTGAGGCGACGCAGTAAACGCACCAGACACCCAGAACGTGGGCCTCGATGTGCGCGAGGTAAAGTGAAAAGGCGAGCCCTGGTAGGGCGGCGGCCAGAAGCGCGCGATAAGCGCGGCACAGGACGAGTACACCGAGGAGAAAGTATCCGGCGATGCCGATGACGGCAACCGGAATTCCACCGAGCGTAGCGTAGGGACTGTGATTGACGATGCCGCAATCCCAGCGCTCATTGATGCTGCAGGGCGAACTGTCGGTGCGGTAGTGTTCGCGCAGGGCAAGCGCAGATACCACTATGCCGCTCAAGGCTAGAAGCGCCAGCAAATGCGTCATTATTCCCTCTCCACTTTTCTTTCGACTCCTCTTATCGACCCCTAGTTTTCGACACCCAGGCTCGAAACCGTGGCGCGCACTGAGAATGGGTCAGTGGCTCGTGCATCGACTCGGCCTTCAAATGCGTAATTTGCACCCGATAACTCCTGGATCGTCGGCAATTCTTTCATAATCGGGGTTAGGGAAGAGTAGCCCGTGATCCACCCAGAACCGCTGACGAGCATTGATGGAGATGCCTGTTTACGCCAATAACGGTCCATGTGCAGCAATCTGTAAGAGCCCCCCGATTTTAGCAGGGTTGGTCCTTATCCCTGCCAGGCAGCCCGCCGCCGTCTTCGCTGTTGAAATGTAGGAACTCCCGTTTGATGGGGGTTCCCAAGCGCCGGGGAAAGGGTCGGAAAGTCCTGTTTGGGACTCCCCACGGTAGACCCGGCGCGTCATTTCCACAGCGAACCTGCGGATTCTGCCCATTTTTGTGAGAAGCGGCCATTGGGCAATGCCCAAGAGCAAAAACATCACTTTCTAAAAAGCCGCGTAGATTGCACTCTTTTACAGATTGTTGTGCAGAGCCCCAACAACCCGATTCTGCAATCACCAGTGCGAACGTGTAATTCTGGGGAAAAGCGCAGCTACTGCAACTACTGCGGGAAGTCGATTTTGCGTACCAGTTCGGCGTAACGCGGATCGAATCGTCAGGTGCCAGCCGTCTAGCGGACCTGTTTCTTGAGTCCCTGCTTTTCGCGATCCAGCAACATTTGGTCGAAGGCGTGGGGCAGCGACTCGCAACGGGAGTAGGGGCCGGGTTTATAGGCGCGGGACTTGATTCCGGCCTGCGAGAGCTCTGAGATGGCCCAGTCTTCACGGTTGGTGATATCCCAGAATTCAACCGCATCATCGGCTTCGAAGTTAGGCTTGACCATTTGGTCAGGGTGGAAATGCCATTCGCAGATAACGTCAGTACGATCCACGGCACGCGGCCATAGCGTGTGCGTCATTATGTAATCCGGATGGAGGCTTAGCAGCAGATTAGGAAAAATCGCGTAGTA
>CATPCO010000051.1 GCA_955652925.1 uncultured Xanthobacteraceae bacterium
CGCTAGAAGTGCTCTAGACGCCGGAGTGACCGCTTATCGGGTCCATCGGATTTAGCGTCCAGGGCTTGACTCCGGAGGGGGCGCGTCGGCCATGGCGTAACAGAAATGATGACGGGCGCGCAGCTGATCCCGCTTGGCTGCTTCTCGTGACCGCACCAGATCACGCAAGGCTTCATGCGCCTCGTCCGGCACCCACACCGCCGTTAAGGCTCCCGATCGGTAGCTCGCCGCCAGTTTCCTGGCGTCGCGTCGATCGGTCTTGAACCGATTGCCAGGCTTTATTGGTACCAGGGTGGGAGCCACCGCTTCGCACCCCCAAACCCGTCAGCTACTAGTACAGAACGTAGCCCGTCGGACCTGCTTCATAACAAACTCGTAGCTGCTCGGGCGGCCCCAGCTTCTTCACCTCCGACCCGAAACATGGGTCCCTCGGCTAGCGATTGTTTGCGGGAGGAGCAGCGAAACGGCATACTATCGAGCGCGTAGACCATGAGCACGCCAGAAACTGCCGCCACTGCTCGCCCGTTAGCTCCTCGCGATCCGGAAACATTCTTCAAGGCACAACAGCGCAACCGCCGCGCCACCTATCGCATGTCCGCGCTCTGCGTATTCGCGGCGTTCCTGATGGGCATCCCGTTAACCCTGGTGCTTACCCCATTTCTCTATGCCGTCACGATGGCCACTGCTGAGGTCGTCAACCACTTCTCGCCGCTGCCGCCGGAGTTCTGGCAGAGCGCAAATGACCTGACTAAGCTGGCCTACCGTGTCGCCGATGCTGCAATCAACCAGCGAGGCGTGCTGGACCCACAGGAACTTGCAATCAGCGCGGCGCTGATGCTTCTCCCCGGAATCGCACTGGCCTTCGTGCTATGGGTGGGCATTCTGTTGCTCTTTCGTCATGGAGGAGTGGGCGGCACAATCGCCAGCCTTAACGCGCGTGAACCCAACCAGGAAGACCTCAAAGAACTGCAACTCGCGGACACGGTGCAGGAGATGGCAATTGCCGCCGGCCTACCGGCCCCCAAGGTCATGTTGATCGATTCGCAGGGCGCCAACAGCGCTGCCATCGGGACGTCGCCAGCGGACGCGCACATTGTTCTGTCTCGCCGGCTGCTCGATGACATGAATCGTGATCAACTCCAGGCCGTGGTCGGACATCTAGTTGCGTCCGTCGGCAATGGCGACCTGCGCATCGCCTTCACCGTGACCAGCGTATTCGAGACCTGTGGTCTGATCATCACTCTTATCAACGCGCCTTTCGGAAAGCAGTCGCGCTCGACGCTGTGGCGGATCATTCGTTACGCCTTCCGGTGCGGACCAGCCGATGCTAAGTCAGCCGATGCCGACGAGGTGGCAGAACTGCTGGCCGACACGCTGGACGTTAACTCCACCGATATCGACCGCTTTTTTGAGAGCCAAAAGCCGGGACTGATCCACAAGTTCCTCCGCTTCGTATTCTTTCCCTTCCTGTTCACGAATCTGGCGGTGGAGATCACGTTGTGGTTTTTCCTGAACGTGCTCCTCGGTCCATGTATGGCACTGCTGTGGCGGACCCGGCGCCACCTAGCCGACGCCGGTGCGGTGGAACTCACACGTAATCCGGACGCGCTGGCCAGCGCCCTCCAACGATTGAGTGAAGACAGCACAGTGGTGGCCGGAGGAAGCTGGGCTACGCACCTCTTCATTGTGAACCCCAGCGGCGATCGGAGCTTGCGCGGGCTTGCGCCTCCAGCAGATCAGCAACGCAAGGCCCTCGAAGCCTGGCGGGCAACCGAGAATGTCGGTCGCGCCGTGCTCCCGGCAGTAAATCCTGTCTCGCCAACGGGAGCAGAGACAGCAGAGTACGCGCGGGTTCGCAAAGAGATGATGTCCACGGCTATGGCGGCGGCTATCGGCAACGCCGATGCTCTCGCGCGCATGCAGGCGTTTGCTGGGGTCATGGGTGGAGTTCCCGGGCTGGGCTTGCACGATATGCCAAATCTCAATGACATCATCCTCGCCCAACGCGGCGACCGCGCTGCCATGGCGCGAATGCGAGTGCTGCGGCAGACAAGACACCAGGAAGGCCAGCCCAAACATGGCCAGACTGGATTGCAGACACACAGCTTTGTTTCCTTCCATCCGCCGTTGAACAAGCGCGCAAAACGCCTGCAAAAGATGGGCGCGCACCTGACCTCCCCAACCCGCACCGGTAGCAGCGTAGTGCTCAAGATCGTGCTCGCGCTCTTGTACCTCGTGATTGTTCCACTCATGGTCGTGGCCGGTGTGCTCATACTGGTTGTGATCGCAATGATGATTGGCCTGAATCTGCTATTCCTTGCACTATGGCTTACGCTGATTCATTGGGCTTTTGCCCAGGACTGGGCCAAAAATACCCGTGCCTTTGTGGGATTTATCAAGGAGCTGATTGAGGCTTTTAGCAGAGGCGGATGAGCGACCTGCGAGGATGCCCTGCAAGAGGAGAACCGGGAAGATGGATATTTCCGTGGTACTGATTGCCATCACCGTTGCGGTGGTCCTCGTGTTATTGTTTGTGCTTCGCGTGTATAACCGACTGGTGGCAATGCGCAACAACGTGCGCAACGCCTGGTCTGACATTGATGTCCAGCTCACATTTCGCCATAACCTGGTCCCCAACCTCGTGGAATCAGTAAAAGGGTATATGAGCCACGAGCGCGAGGCGGTGGAAGCGGTGGCGCAGGCGCGCAGCGCGGCCATGAAATCCGGTGCAGAAATTGGCACCCGCGCTGTGGCCGAGATATCGCTCAGCGGCGCCGTCGGCAACCTGTTCGCCGTGGCAGAGCGTTATCCTGAACTGAAGGCTTCACAGAACTTTCTGCTGGTCCAGGAGCAGTTGACCACGACCGAAAACCGTATCGCTTTTGCCCGCCAGCACTACAACGAGATGGTGCGGCAGTTCAACACATCGATTGCGGAGTTTCCTTGGAACCAAGTGGCGGCGGTGTTTGGATACTCCCCGGAGAAGATGTTTGCCGCGGAGTCGCAAGATCGAGCTACAGTGCAGATGACGTAGCCGCAAACCCGACGCACCTTGAACCAGCCAGCGCAGGAGGAATGCGTTGCAAGTTCGCGCTGTTGCTCAGCGACGTACTCATCACTATTGGCTGTCAACATGCAGCTTGCGTAGCCGGCGAATGCTGGGCGTGGTGATTTGGAGAAGATTAAGGCCTCTCAAGGTATCTCCGATATGTGCAGGACCTATCGTTGCGATCGGAAATCGAACAAGCGTTGCAATCGTGTAACCCAACACCTCGTGTGAAGAGGAAACGCGATGAACGAAGAATTTCTTAGATTGGTGGCTGCCCTGGCGACCTATGATTCCAACCCCGACCCGAGTACAGATAGTCACCGGCGCTGGACGCAACGTCTCAGTCCATGTCTACGTTTCAGCACACTGATACGACCTTCACAACCGGTCCGCCAGCGCTGGGCCTCGCGGAACCAGCGCTGGTGTTGCAGACAACGGCGTTCCACACTCTTGGTATTTCGATTCGGCAGCGAAACTCGGCGCACCCCCATCGCCTGTGCGCTTTGTTCATTCGCTTGCGAGTAGAATCTGGCATCCGCCGCCACACCCTGCGGGACTCTCCCGAAGATGGTCTGGTGTTTCTGCACCGAGGGAAGCAGTAACTCCTGATCCCTGGGGCGCTCGCCAAACACCTCGAAATGAGTGATGATCTGATGTTCCGCCTCTTGGATCTGGACCAGCTTGCCAAACTCCGTCGGCTTGTTGGCTTTCCCTTTGCGAATGATTTCCGAGTACGGTTCGAACACGCTCACGATCTTTTCCTGCGACTTTGTGTCTCCCGCAAAAATGCGGACCCTGGTCTGCTTCACCACCTGTTGCACCCGCCCCATCATCATCCCTAAGCCTTCTGCCAAGCTCTGCCAAGAAGCACGTCGACGGCGCGGCGCTTGCTCCACTTCCGCCAGCACCCGCTTGGCCTGATTCAAGATTTTCCGGGTTAGGCTCAGCAGTTCCCGATACTGCTTCTTTCGCCGCTCCTCGCCCTGCGGCCCCTTCTGCCGACTCGCCCAAGCGATCGCCAGCACTCGCTTGCGCACACTCCGCATCCGATCACGCACCTTTCTCTTCAAGCCCCCTGTTTTCTGCTCGATCTTCTTCATCGTGCGCGTCATCACCCGCGTACCGTCCGCCAGCAAACTGCTATCGGTGGGGTAATGGATATTGCTCTCCACCACCGTCGTATCCACGCGCATTTTCCGACCTCGGGTTACTCCCCTCTCTTGCGCCAACTCCACCACCCGCTGATGCAGTTGCTGAATCACTCCCGGCCCGATAAACTGTCCCAACCGCGCCAGCGTCTTGGCATCCGGGACCTTCTCCTCTCCAATCCGCGTAAAGGCCCGATACACCAGATTGGCTCGAACTTCTCGCTCCAGAACCTCGTAGCTCCAGTTCCGCACATGTTGCAACAACAACAAACGTAGCACCACTTCCGCTGGCGTTTGCATGCGTCCCCGCCTCCGGCTCTGCGGATAGCGCTCCCCTTGTGCCTCGTAAACAGAATCTAGCAGCGCTTCATCTTCCAGGAGTTTGTCGACCACTCGCATCCACGGCTCCCACAAATCTTCAATATCCTCGGCCAAGCCTTTCGTCCATAAGGAAGGTTGCTGATGTCTTAGCTTGATCATGCGCGCCATCCTACGAGAGCTCTGCTCCCAAAACAATATGCCTCAGAAATGTTTTATTAGTGTCGGCGATTCCCATTGCCCAAAGTCAACACTCGGGCACTGATTCCGCCCTCCCTCCTCACTATCGACCAGCGTCCTACCTCTCATTTTTGCGACGGAAAGTAGCTATCCGCAGCAAAACACTGCAAGGCCGCAAAACCACCTTATCTTCTGAAGCGCATTACCTCAGGTTGTGATCCGGAGATTGAGGTGTGTTCGGCCGCGGAACTCGCAGCGATTCCTTCTTTCCCGCCTCCTGTCTTTGCGCGGGTCACCCGTGAGAGCACTCCTTCCAGCAGCAGCGTAACCCGGGTGAGCTGCCGTGCCCGGATCATCAGATCCCAGACTGGCTCGAATTTCTTCCAGCCCGAAGCATAGAAGAAGTGTTTCGCCTGATGCTTGAAGGTGCCGTGATGCAGCGAGGCGCGCGCGATGGACCTCCAGCGATAAAACTCGCGATAAGCCCAATCGTATCCCGCTTTCA
>CATPCO010000052.1 GCA_955652925.1 uncultured Xanthobacteraceae bacterium
CGCAAGCGCTCGACCCAACCGGCTCGGAACGCCATCCATTCCGCACAGCGATCAATACTCTTCAGTCGTCCTTTTCGCCCGGCTCATAGAGCGCCTCGCGACCGATACGGTCAAGGCAGATTTCCGCTGTCCACGGCAGCATCAGCGAGCCACAGCGGCTGTCGCGGTAAATGCGCTCGAGCGCAAGCGATTTGAGCATCGCCTGACCTCCACATGTACGCAAAGCCTTGGCCGCGATGGCGTTGGCGTTTTCCATCACCGTATATTGCGCGGCATAGGCGCGCAGGACCTGCTGCTTCGTTGGATTGGGGCATGCCTCGCTGATTGCCTGAAACCAAAGCGCCTTGGTTTGCTCGAGCATGATTTGCATTTCGGCGACCGCGATCTGCTTGGTCGGATACATGCGGCGCTTGACCGGGGGCGTGCCCGCCATCTCGCCGCGCAGATAGCGCACGGTAAAGTCATAGGCCGCCTGCGCGAGCCCCATATAGGTCGGCGACAGGGTGAGAAACATATGCGGCCAGCGCGTCGCTGCCTCGAAATAGACGCCACGCGGCATCAGCATCTCCTGCTCCGATACGAACACGTCCTTGAGCAGAAGCGTGCGCGACACGGTACCGCGCATGCCCAATGGATCCCAGTCGCCGACGACCGAGACGCCTTCGGCGCGCGCGGGAATTGCGAGATAGAGCGTGTTGCGCCGGCTTGCGGCGGTGCCCTCAGCACGCTCGGTGCACAGCACCCCGTAATAGTCGGCAGCACCGGAGAGGGAAGCAAAGATTTTCTTGCCGTTGACCAGGAATCCGCCTGCAACGGGCCGCGCCTCGGTCCCGAATGCGACAACTCCGGCAGCCGCAGCCCCGCCTTCGGAGAACGGCTGGGCATAGACGGCGCCGTGGTCAAGAATGCGCCGGTAATGTTCGCGGCGGCGCTCGCTGTGCGTGGCCCGGTCCGATGGCGTCATCGGAAGATCGTCCGCCAGCGATCCCGACCAAAGCGTCGAGCACACATGCATGTTCCAGGAGAGTGCGGTTGCTCCACAGTAACGCCCAAGCTCGGCTGCGGCGATGCAGTAGGTGGCAAAATCGGCGCCCAGGCCGCCCTCCTCCTTGGGAATGCAGACTGCCAGCAGACCTTCCCCATGCATGTCGCGGAAATTCTCGCTGGGGAAGATTGCCTCGCGGTCGTAATGCGCCGCGCGCGGCGCCAGCACCCGGCGGCCAAAGCGGCGTGCTTTATTGATGAGCTCCGATTGGAACGGAGTGAGACGAAAAGCATCCGCTGCAAAGATGGGCGCGTCATGCCCGTCGCTCTCGAGCGGATCGCTCATGCCTCATGCCACCGAATGTGCAACTGATGCTGCGGCCTGTTTTTGTTTCGTGCTCGTGTCCGTGATACTCGTCAGCGCCATGGGTTGCAACGCGCTGAGCGCCGCAGCTGCATTCGGCAGCCGATCAGTCGCAAGGAGAACGGACATGAACGCGCGACTACCGGCAATGCTTCGAGTGGTCCGGACGACGGCTCTTGTGTTGCTGCTCATTGCCGGTAGTGCGATGGCACAAACCGGCACGATCCGGTTCGTCGTGGGTACGGCGCCGGGCGGGGCGCTCGATCCCTACGCTCGGATCATCGCCGATCATATGAGCAAGACGCTGGGTCAGACGATTATCGTCGAGCACAAACCCGGGGCAAACGGCAACATGTCGGCGGCATTCGTCGCGGCTTCGCCTGCGGACGGAACGTTGGTCTGGATCGGCACGCAAGCCTTCACGGAAATCAACCCCAGCGCGTTCAGTAATCAGCGCTGGTCGATTGACGACTTTGAACCGCTCATTCGCGGCGTGGAAGCGCCGCTGGTCTTTGTTGTCCATCCAAGTGTTCCGGCTGCCACCTTCGTGGATTTCCTGGCGTGGGCGAAGGCCAATCGCGGCAAGCTCAGCTACTCGTCATACAATCCCGGCACGCCGTCGCATTTTCTCGGCCATCAGATGAACGAGAAATTCGATCTCGATCTTACGCATGTACCTTACCGCGGCTCGGGTCTGCAGGTGACCGGACTGCTGGGCGGGCACTCTCTGTTCGGTTTTGCGCAGGTCAATTCATCCATGGAACAGGTGCACGCCGGAAAACTAAGGGCGCTCGCGATCACGAGCGCGTCGCGATACCGCGCGATGCCCGATGTGCCGACCTTCGCGGAGCTCGGCTATTCCGAATTTACTGCTCAAGTCTGGTTCGGACTGCTTGTCAAGAGCGGCACGCCGGTCAACATCACCGGCCGCCTGCTGCAAGCCGCGACAGCAGCGCATGCGGATCCGGCCGTGCGTGAAAAGCTCGAGGCGCAAGGCTACGATGTTTCAGGCGAGACCGGCCCGCAGCTCAAGGTCAACATCAAGCAGCAGATCGAGCGCTGGCGGCGCCTGGTCAAGGCTGCGGGTTTCAGCGCCGATGACCGTGGCCAGGGGCAATAGGACTAGGCGCGCCGGGTCGGGAGCGGCACGCGATCGATATGCTCGATTTCCGAGAACACGAGCTGTTCGATCAGGCGCGCGCGCGTGGCGGCATGCGCGGGATCGCTCCAGAGATTTTCGAACTCGCCGGGATCATCGGCAAGGTCGTAAAGCTCGCCCCAGTGCGTGCCATCGAATACGCTCAGGCGATAGCGATCCTCGATCAGGGTATGCACTCGCGGCGGCACGCCTGACGCCGCATTCGGCGCCTGGTGATCGTACTGAATGAAGACGCAGTCTCGCCCCTTGCCGCCGGCCAGCGCGGGAATGACGCTTCGCCCCTGCATGCCGCTGAATGGCTCGATAAGCGCACGCTCCAGCACGGTTGCCGCAATGTCGATGGTCGATGCCAGAGCGTTCGTTCGCCGCGCCAGGGTAGCGGCCTGCGGATCGGACCATATGAACGGTACACGCGTAATGCTTTGATATTGCTCCGCCCCCTTGAGAAGCAGCCGGTGATCGCCGAGATGGTCGCCATGATCGCTGGTAAATATGACCACGCTATCCTGGCGCTTTCCGCTCCTATCGAGTGCGTGCAGCACGCGGCCGATGGCATCATCAATGCACGTGATCATGCCGCAGGTCAGTGCGCGCGCCTCCTGCGCCTCACGCGATGAGATTGCGATTGTGTTCATACCCGCGAGGTTCGCTTTTCCGGCGTCGCGTTCTTCCAGAATGGCCCGCACATGCTGGGGCGGCGTCCAATCATTGCGCGAATAGGCTTCCGGCACGGCGAAATCGGAAGGCGCATACATGTTCCAGTATTTGCCCGGAGGATTGAAGGGGTGGTGCGGGTCGGGAAAGGACACCATGAGAAAAAACGGCTCTTCGGCCGCTTCGAGAAAGGCAGCGGCGCGCTCGCCCAGGAAGGACGTGGCGTAAAGGTCTTCCGGGACCGCGGTGCGATAGGCCTGCGGACAGACATAGTCGTGCGGCAGGCTGTTGCTCGGCCCAAGCAGGCGCTTGGCCTTTGGATCGCGCTCATTGAGCCAGCGATCATAATCGCCGCCGGCATCATCGCCATGCGCACGCACCAGCGTCACGTGATCAAAGCCGTAGAATGGGGTCGCGACGGTGGCATGTTCACGTGTCCAGAATTCGGGCGTTTCCTGCTCATAGACCGGCTGCTCGAGTCCCGTGCGCACGGCCTCTCGCAGTTCCGGCGAAGGCTCGCGATAGCCTGGACGCGCGGCAGGACGCCTTGCAACCGGCGGCCACCCGGTAAAATTCTGCAGATGGCTCTTGCCGACCAGCGCGGTGGCGTACCCCGCATCCCGCAGCAACTCGACAAACGTCACTGAGTTCATTGATAGCGCAATGCCGTTGCAGCGCACGCCGTGAACGGAGGGCATGCGCCCGGTCATGAGGCTTGCCCGGTTCGGCATACAGACCGGGCTGGCGACGTAGAATCGATCGAACGCAGTTCCCTGCGCCGCGATCGAATCAATATGCGGCGTGCGCAGGATCGGATGACCATAGCAGCCGAGAAAATCGGCGCGATGTTGATCAGTGATGAACAGAATGAAGTTCGGGCGCGAACGCTTGCTCGACGGCTCCACAGGTCTTCAACTCGCTCTCTAGCCGTCCGTTTCCTTGAAGATGCGGTCTCCTTGCAAATCGATGATTTGCTTTGCTTTTGAAATTGCAAACGCAATCGCGTCTTCTCTGCTGTGATGAGTGTCGGCGCGCACGAAGCGGTGCTGTTTGACCCCCTCGGGCGTATCCTTCTCGATCGTGCCGGCAGTTTGATAGACCGCATTGTTTCGAAACGGCGCAGGCAGAATGCGATAGCCCTTGTATTCAGTCGCCGGCGCAGCGGGCGTGCTGGCCTCGTCCGTACCACCGGCAAGGCGGCTCCAGAGGGCTTTGAGAGTCGAAAGCATCTGCGTTGGACCAGTTTCTGCCAGGCGGGATATCATATTGCGCCGCGCTCTGCATGGCTACCCGACGCCAGACCTCAGGTCCCCACCGCATCGGCTGCCATACGCGACCAGTCCCAGCATTTCATCGTCCAGTCCGAGCCTTCGGCGGCCACAGCCGCCTTGCAACCGTAGCCCGGATTGAGGGCACGAATGGTAAAGCGATGCACCTCCGTCGGGTCGTGCCGCGTCTCCAGGAGGCGCGGCACCTCGCCCGGTATAAACGCAACATCGAACTGATCGAGCGGCAAAGAGAGTCCATCGCCGCGCGCCTTCAGATAGGCTTCCTTGCGCGTCCAGCAGGCGAAGAAGGCCTCGCATTGCATCTCGGGCGCAAGCCCCGCCAATGCGGCGCATTCGCGGGGTGAAAAGAAGCGTTCGGCGATCTCCGCTTGCGCCATATCCTTTCGCATGCGCTCGACATCGACACCGATTGTGCGCCCGCGGGCGAGCGCCACCAGAACCAGTTCACCCGAATGGGATATATTGAAACGAGGTAGCAAACCGTCTGACAAAAATGGCTTGCCGAATTCGTTATGCGTAAATTCCAGCGCACCAGCCGCAGTCCCAACACAATGCCCGAGCAGCAGCCGGGACACGCCGCGTCCGATGATGTGCCTCGTGCGATCCGCTTCGAAGTGAAATTTGCCCGCGCGCGCGCGCTCATCGGCGGACAGCACGTGCCGAAATTGCTCCATCACCTCTTGCGGCTGATCGAGCGTCGCGCGCCAGACGTGGACTTCGTCCGCGGGCAATTCATACTTGCCGCAAGCGCGCTGCCATACCGTCTCAGAGCACACCATTGATGGCTCGTGCAAACCCTGCGAAAGCTCTGGCGCGCGCTCAGATGTTACTTGCGCCGCGCGGCAGGCTCAGGCCGTAGCGGTGGAGATCGGTGCCATACACGTCGAGCCACGCTTTGGCGCGCTCAACGTCGGGGTAGAGGCGCTCCACCAGGCGCCAGAATCGGGGCGAGTGGTTGAGCTCAACGAGATGGCACACTTCATGGGCCGCGAGGTAGTCCAGTACGAAGGAAGGAGCGAGAATAAGCCGCCACGAGAACGACAACACGCCGGTGTTCGAGCAAGACCCCCAGCGGCTCGTTTGATCGCGCACGCAAATGCGTTTGATAGGAACACCGAGCGCGCTGGCGCAGCGCCGGCTCGCCACAGCAAGGTCGCGCGCGGCTTCGCGCTTGAGAAAGTCGATGATGCGGCGATTGACATGTGCGGGCTCGCCGGCAACGCACAAGAGCCGATCGCCGCGAGCGGAGAGTTCGGTCCACACGGTGCCCCGTTCACCGCGCCGATGGGTGATGCGATGCGGCATCCCCCGCAACGGCACGTCGGACCCATCCGCAAACGGCGTCGCCTTGGGCAGCCGCTTCAGTCGTGCCGCAATCCAACCGCCGTGCTTTTGCGCGAACTCCTTTGCCTCCTTCACGCTCCCGCGCGGCGGGATGGTCAGGACAACTTCGCGCGCGGCAGCATCGATCCGCAGCGTATACCGGCGCGCCTGGCGGTGGCGGCGCATGCGCACGAGATAGACCGCCTGGTCGAAAACAACCGCTACGGTCGAGGGCTCGCTCGGTCGCCGGTAGAGCAATGCGCGCAGGGACATCGACGCCAAATCCAAGCTGATGAACGTCTGTGACTGAAATACTGCCACAAGGACGTGCGGGCACAGGAGGGCACAGTGAAAATAAACCTCCCTCCCAACAGCTGGTAGCTTCCTCTCAGGCAAGTACCCCACAGCTTGGGGGAGAATACGATTGAATAGAAGTTCATTGCTTAAGGATTAGCGGATCGGAGCGGAATCGGCCGGCTCAACCGGCGCGTCTCCAGGATAGCGTTGAGATATCAATGAGTTAAGGAAGAGGAGTACAGCGCCCGTGATGGCGAATCACGCAAAAATGCTTGTGGGACGCACCTTAGTTGAGATTTGGCGCCCGCAGTTGCGCACGCGCTGATCCGTTCGGTTGCGCGTTTGCCCCGGATTCCGACTCCAACGGCGCATTCGTGGAGCCGTTGCCGGAGACGCGGCCCCCGTCAGAGCGCACCCTGCGCGTTCGACTGGCCCCGCTGTTGTTGGACAGAACAAAATCCGAAACGCGCGGCACGATCTCGGCCCGGAAACGCGAGCCGTTGAAGACGCCGTAATGGCCAACCGCGGGCTGCAGCCAATGTGCCTTGCGCTCCGATGGAATATTCGCACAGAGGCGGTGGGCCGCCTCAGTCTGACCCACACCCGAAATATCATCGTTCTCGCCCTCGATCGTGAGCAAGGCGACGCGACGGATTTTGGCGGGATCAATACGCACGCCGCGGTGAGTCATTTCGCCCTTCGGCAGCGCGTGACGCACGAACACGGTCTCGACAGTCTGCAAGTAAAATTCGGCCGCAAGGTCCATGACTGCAAGGTATTCGTCGTAGAATTCGCGATGCTTCTGCGCGGAGTCGCCGTCGCCGTGCACGAGGTGCAGGAACAGTTTGCGGTGCGCCTCGATGTGCCGGTCGAGATTCATGCTCACGAAACCGTTGAGCTGCAAAAATCCAGGATAGACGTCTCGCATGAAACCGGGATTTGGAAACGGCACCTTGGTGATGACGTTGCGCCGAAACCAGTCCGTGCCGCGTCTTTCTGCCAGCGTATTGACGACGGTGGGGTTGACGCGGGTATCAATGGGACCACCCATCAACACCATGGAATGCGGCACATAGGGATCGCCGGTTGCTTCCATGCCGGCGATCGCGGCGAGCACCGGGACGGACGGCTGACAGACCGCAAGCACGTGCACGTCGCCGCCGAGTAAGTGCAGCATTGAAATGACGTAGTCGATGTAATCGTCGAGATCGAACCTGCCTTCGGTCACCGGGATCATGCGGGCATCGATCCATTCGGTGATATACACATCGTGATTGGGGAGAAATCCCTCCACCGTTCCGCGCAGGAGCGTCGGATAATGGCCCGACATGGGTGCCACGATGAGCAGGCGCGGCTGCGGCCGGCGCGGCGCGTGATCGAACACGCGCTCGAAATGCAACAACCGGCAGAACGGCCGCTCCCATAACACCGAGATGCGCACGGGCACCCGCTCGCCGCCCACGACGGTCGAGGCAATATTCCATTCCGGCTTTCCGTAACGCCGGGTCGAGCGTTCGAACAGCTCCATCCCGGCCGAGATGGTCCGGCCTAACGCGGTATAGGACCATGGATTGGCCGGGTTCTTGAAGAAGAGGCGCGTCGCGTCGGCGAGCGCGCGCGACGGATTGAGCGCCGCCTGGCTCATTTCATAGAGCCAATAGGCCGGCGCGGCATACATCGGGCCAGTTTCCCCCGTAGTCGGCGCGCCGCCGAACTCACCGATCGCCATTGCCCCCGCCCTTGGTATATTGCGCTGCAACACAGTGTCGCCTTTCCGACGAACAGTCAACTGATTGTCATATTCCGGTTCATGTTTCGGTTACCGGCCGGCAACGATTGCCAGCCCGCTGTAGTTTCCCTGCCTCAGCAAGCGGACGGGTACACTATTCGCCCGTCTGCAACAGCGAGCCTGAGCGGCGCGCGCTCTTGAGCAACTCAAGGAATGCAATCACGGCCGCGGCAAAATAGAGGGCATTAAGGGCCAAGGCTTCCAGCATGAGATCGCTGCGAAACTCGTGCATCATGACCAGCGACCGCATTCCTTCAAAGACATAGGTAGGCGGCAGCGTCCACGCCATGGTCTGCAACCAGCCCGGCAAGACGCTCACGGGGTAATAGACGCAGGTGAGCGGCATCAGGACGAACATCAGCGTCCAGGCAAGGCTCTCCGCGCCCATCCCGTTTCGCAAAAGAACGCCTGCCACGACGAGGGCAACCGCCCAGCTGGTGAGGATCAGATTGACGAAGAAGGCGGCGAGCGCGAGTCCGAGGCTGTAGAGATTGAACCCGAAGAACGCGATCGCGAGCAGCGTGACCGGAATCATCCCGATCGTAAGCCGAATGAGGCTCATGATCATCAGCGCACATACGAATTCGATCGGGCGCAACGGACTGATCATCAGGTTGCCGAGATTGCGCGACCACATCTCCTCGAGAAACGAGACGGAGAAACCAAGCTGGCCGCGGAAGAGCACGTCCCACATCAGCACGGCGGCGATGAATACACCGCTCGCACGCGCAAAAAATCCTGAATTCTGGGCAATGTAGAATTGCAGAAAGCCCCAAACGAATAATTGCACGGCCGGCCAGTAGATCAGTTCGAGCAGGCGCGTCCACGACGAGCGCAAAAGATACAGATAACGCAAGACCATCGCGCCTACGCGGTGCGGCGCCACCATTACGGCGCCGGTGATTTGCATGGAAGCCATCACTGCGCTGCCTCGCGCATGTGGCCGTGCCCGCGTGCGACGTCGAGAAAAACCTCTTCCAGGGTCTGGCGGCCGTAGCGGATCAGCAGGCGTGCGGGAGTGTCATCGTCCTCGATGCGGCCACGCTTCATCATGATCACGCGCTCGCATAGCCGTTCGACTTCAGCCATGTTGTGCGAGGCGAAGAGCATGGTGGCCCCGCGTGCTTTGCGAAACTGTTCGAGCCGGCTGCGCACCCAGTCGGCGGTGTCGGGATCGAGCGAGGCGGTAGGCTCATCGAGCAGCAACACTTGCGGCGAGTTGATCAAGGCCTTGGCGAGCGCCACACGCGTCTTCTGCCCGGCCGAGAGCTTGCCGACAGGCCGGTCCAGAAACTCCATCAAGTCCAGCTCTTCGGCGAGCGAAGAAATGCGATCTGCCAGATCCCTTACGTCATAAAGCTTCCCGAACACTTTGAGATTCTGCCGCACGGTGAGCCTGTGCGGCAGATCCATGTACGGGCTTTCGAAGTTGAGCTTGTGCAGCACCTGGTAACGTTGGCGCGGCATGTGCGCTCCGAGCACGCGCACGGCGCCCGACGTCGGAGTGATCAGTCCCAGAATCATCGCGAGCGTCGTGGTCTTTCCTGCTCCGTTGCCGCCGAGCAGGCCGGTGATGGAGCCCTGTTCCAGAGCAAACGAAATCCCGTCCACTGCGCGCGTGGACTTATAAACTTTAACGAGCTGATCGACGACAATGGCGGGTTCGGCCTGCATAGCATTCGCACCGGCGAAACCTCAGATGTGGCAAGGCAAGACATGTGAAGCAAGGGGTGTTATGCGCGGTTCAATTTGTCGGCGCGAGATCGTAAATTGGGGTAGTGAGCAACCAGATTGCCGTTGAGGCTCGTCCCGGCACGGGCAGTTTGCGGCTTGATACTCTTGTGCGTTCGCGTTGGCTCGCGGTGGTCGGACAGACCATTGCGGTACTCATCGTCTATTGGGGTCTCGATTTCGAGCTGCCGGTTTGGGCTTGCCTTGCGGTCATCGCGCTTGCGGCATGGCTCAACATCGCGTTGCGCATTCGGTTTCCCACTATGCAGCGTCTTGAGCCTGAGCGCGCCGCCTGGCTGCTGGCGTTCGACATTGCCGAGCTGGCGGTGCTTTTGTTCTTCACCGGCGGCCTGCAGAATCCGTTTGCCTTCCTGTTCCTTGGCCCCGTCCTGCTTTCGGCGACCGCGTTGCCTCCGCGCTTGACCTTCATGCTCGGCAGCCTGGCGGTCGCATGTGCAAGCGTGCTCACCTTTGTTCATCTCCCCTTGCCGTGGGACAGCGAGCCGCCACTCGAGCTGCCATCGGTCTATGTCGTGGGCGTGTGGTTATCGATCCTGCTCGCTATCGCCTTCATCGGTTTGCAAGCCTGGCAGATCGCCGAAGACTCCCGCCGGCTTGCGGATGCACTCACGGCGACGGAGCTGGTACTGGCGCGCGAACAACATCTTTCTGCGCTCGATGGCCTGGCGGCCGCTGCCGCGCACGAGCTCGGCAGCCCCCTTGCCACGATTACGCTGATCGCGAAAGACCTTGAGCTTGCGATCGGGGCTGCGCGCGATCACGCCGAGGACATTCGCGTGCTCAATGCGCAGGTGAAACGCTGCCGCGCGATCCTGGGCAAGCTCAGTGCGCTATCGAGCGCCGAACCATTCGATCGCATGCGGCTTTCGTCGCTGATTGAGGAAGTTGTCGCCCCACATCGGAATTTTGGCATTGCGATTAGCGTGGGGCTTGCTGGCGATGGGTCAGCAGAACCCGTGGGTAGGAGGAACCCGGCCGTCCTTTACGGACTCGGCAATCTGGTCGAGAACGCGGTCGATTTTGCCCAGGAGCGGGTGCAGGTGACCGCTTCCTGGAGTGAAACCGGCGTCAAGGTTACGATCATTGACGATGGTCCGGGTTTTGCTCCTGAGATCATGGACCGGATTGGCGAGCCCTATCTCACGACTCGTCACTCCAAGGTTCGCGACCGTGGAAGAGAAATGACTGATCCCGAAGCAAGCGGCCTTGGGCTTGGATGCTTTATCGCCAAGACATTGCTGGAACGCGCGGGCGCCACGCTCGATTTTCTCAATCGCCCCCCTCCGGCTTCCGGTGCAGAGGTGCAGGTGCGTTGGCGCCGGGCCGATTTTGAACCTCCAGCGGTGATCAGCAGCCCCCCTGCGGTGCGCTGCAACATTGGCGACTAGCGAAGCCAGCAACTTTCTTGCTAGTTTCGATTGCCGGATACAATTTTTCGAATATATATTATACGTAAAATTTACAGCCTGGTTTTCACCCTCTCCGTCATTTCCCGCTCTTTCAGCGGGTTAATGCCGGCCCATGCAGTGGAGACATGAGAATGGCCATGGCCGAGTTCTTGGCCGCGGTAATGCCGAGCGACCGGTCGTTACTGATTGTCGAGGACGACAAATGCTTGCTCCAGCGGCTCGCGCGGGCCATGGAGGGGCGGGGCTTCGCGGTGAGCACGGCCAAGTCGGTGGCCGAGGGGCTTGACCAGCTTGAAAGTTGCTCACCCGCCTTCGCGGTCGTGGATATGCGGCTCGACGACGGCAATGGCCTTGAGGTGGTTTCCAGGCTCAAGCAGCAGCGGCCTGATGCTCGCGCAATCATTCTTACCGGCTATGGCAACATCGCCACCGCAGTGAACGCGGTAAAGCTTGGGGCTATCGATTATCTCTCAAAGCCGGTCGATGCGGATGAGGTGGTTGCGGCATTGCTTGCGGTGGACGGCCGCAAACCCGAGCCGCCGGAAAATCCAATGTCGGCCGACAGGGTGCGATGGGAGCATATCCAGCGCATCTACGAGCTCTGCGAGCGCAACGTTTCGGAAACAGCGCGGCGGCTGAGCATGCACCGGCGCACTTTGCAGCGGATCCTGGCCAAGCGCGCGCCGAAATAGCCTAAAAGCATCTCGCAGCGAGTCTGTGGCACAAGGGCGGGTTTAAAACCCGCCCCTACAAGCTTTGCGACCGCGATGTGCTTCCCGTCCAGAGTTTGCGGGACGCTCGATTGCCCTC
>CATPCO010000053.1 GCA_955652925.1 uncultured Xanthobacteraceae bacterium
CGCCGCCTCCATGGCTTCCATATTGGTTGAGCCGATCTTGTAGTAGTGTTGAATTTCCTGGCGGAAGATGGTGCCCTTCAGAAAAGAAGCAAGCATGTCAGGCAGCAGCAAGTCGGGCACGGCCCTGAGGCGATAACCGGTCGCTGGATGCCCCGCAATCTCGACTCCCAGCGTGCGCAGTTGCTGCACCAGGCGCCACACCTCGGAGCGGCTGATGCCGATCTCGTCGGCAATCTTGGTCCCACTCACCACCACGGTGGCGTTGTCCATCAGCAGCCGGACAATGCGCCCCAAGCGGAGATCGGTCTTCAGGGGCGTCGCATGGTGTGGCGCGGGCGCCCCCGCCCGTGAACGTTTCCTGGAACCCCGGCTTGGGGATGCTTTCGTGATGCAGGAATTATGCGGGAGAGCGACACAAAGAACAAACCCCTAGGATCTTTTCCGAGCGCTGAAAGCTCACGGCTGAAAGCTGCTTATACCGGTGTGACCCGCAAACTCATGTCTACCGCTATAGCCGAGTGCGTCAGCGCGCCGACGGAAATAAAATCTACGCCGGTCTCAGCGTAGGCGCGCACATTCTCCAGGTTTATACCGCCCGAGCATTCCACCGGCGTGTGCCGTTCTGCCCGTGCACAGCGGGCGACCGCCTGCTTCACCGCTTCGACAGACATGTTGTCCAACAGGACAGCTTCTGCGCTGTGGGCCAGAGCCTCTTCCAGTTCCGCCAAGGTCTGGACTTCCACCTCGATCGGCTGCGAACCACGCCGGTTACGATGCGCTCGTTCCAGCACGGGCACGATGCCTCCCGCCAGCGCAATGTGATTGTTTTTGATGAGAACCCCGTCGGAGAGATCCAGACGGTGGTTCTGTCCGCCACCGCAACGCACCGCGTATTTATCGAGCATGCGCAGGCCGGGCACGGTCTTTCGGGTATCGAGGATTCGCGCCTTGGTCCCGGAAACTGCGTCCACGAACTTGCGCGTTAGTGTGGCAATTCCGCTGAGTCGCTGTAAGAAATTAAGAATCACGCGTTCACAGGAAAGAATTACGCGTGCATTGTGACGAACCACCGCTATGGTCTGCCGGTTATGCAATCGTACTCCGTCAAAAACTTCGGGATGGCTGGTGACTTCGTAATGCGAGGTTACCGCTCCATCGAACGCGGCGTAAACATCCAGGATGCGCGGCACGCAGCCCACTCCTGCCAGAATGCAATTCTGCTTGGCAATGATGGTGCCGGCGGCGCGCTGGTTGGCATCAATGCAGGCATAACTGGTCGCGTCGCTGGTGGCCCGATGTTCCAGCAGCGCGTTCTCGACAATGGCGGTAATGCGGCGGCCGTTCCAGTCCATAATTAGCGGACTCTCAGTTGCGCAGCCTGCGACCTTGAGCAGGCGGTCCTAATGTGAACCGACAACTCAGAGCTGGCAACGGCTTACAATTCGTTGAGCTTGCTCCCTACCTTCTCCCGCAGCACAGCCAATTCTTGCGCTCGCTTACGAATCCCATCCACCACCTGCGTGGGGGCCTTGGCCAGGAACTGCTCATTGTTTAGCTGACGTTGGGCATTAGCGATCTCTTTTTCGATCTGGTCCAGTTCTTTCTTCAAGCGCTCGCGCTCGGCCATGACGTCGATCTTCTTTGCGTAGATAATGCGGACGTCAAATCGCACTGTGCTCCGGGAGGGGCCCTGTCTCGCCCGCAATTCTTCGACAGCGGCGCTGCTTTCAACGTTGGCCAACCGCTGAATCACATCCAGGTTTTGTTCAATCAAAATACGGGTTTCAGGGTCATGGGCAAAAACCTCGATAGGCACCTTGGTCTTCGGTTCCACTTTTAGTTCTGCCCTGAGATTACGGATGCTCACAATAAAGTCCTGCAGAACGTTCATCTTGGTCTCGACTCTGGAGTCGATCAGGGCCTCATTTGCCTGCGGGAAGCTTGCGAGCGCGATAGATTTCAGTGGCGGCGTACCGTCGTAGATGGCCTGCCAGATTTCTTCCGTGATGAATGGCATCACAGGATGCAACAGCCGTAACGACGCTTCAAAGATGTTCATCAGATTGCGACAGGCGAGGCGCGCCGATTCTTTGCCTGTGGGGCCCGCGTCCTCCAGTCGCCACTTAATCAGCTCAATGTACCAGTCGCAAAAGTCACCCCAAAAGAAGTCGTAAATGCGATTCGCTGCTTCATGGAATCGGTAAGTCCGGAGTGCCTCATTCACGTCCTTCGTGGCGCGATTGAAGCGTGAGCGAATCCAAACGTCCTCGAGCAGATCGGACGGAGCAGACTCCGCCCCGGGTCGAAGGCGCGGTTCCACTCGATCCACATTCATGAACATGAAGCGGGCTGCGTTCCAGACTTTGTTGGCAAAGGCACGATAACCATCGGTACGGCTCTCGCTGAACGCGATGTCCGTGCCCGGAGCTGCCATCGCGGCTAAAGTGAAGCGGGTCGCATCGGTGCCGAAGCGCTGAATGATATCGAGCGGGTCAATCACATTCCCTTTCGTCTTCGACATTTTCTGCCGCTCGGCGTCGCGCACCAGCGCATGAATGTAAACCTGGCGGAAGGGGACACTGTCGTCTTTCTTGTTACACCAGCCGCTGGCCTGTTTCAACATCGGATCTTGCTTGTGACCCCGCAGGAAGTGGCAGCCAAACATGATCATGCGCGCCACCCAAAAAAACAGGATCTCGTAGGCAGTGATCAGCAGCGTGGTGGGATAG
>CATPCO010000054.1 GCA_955652925.1 uncultured Xanthobacteraceae bacterium
GATTCGAAGAAACGATAGACGTTGGCTGGGCTCATGCGCAGCGTCTTGGCGATATCGGCTACCGTTGTCTTCTGATAGCCGATCTCGCGAAACAGGCGCTCGGCGGTGACGAGAATTCGTTCCCGCACGTCCGTTTCTACGTGGTCCGTCAGCTCGCTCATCGATGTCTCGAACGTCCTTCACTCTGCTGCGATTGCGATAGGAACAGCGGCCGTGGGCCGAGAGCGTTCGGGGATGGCCGGCACCCCGCTCGCATCGCCGTCACGCTCATCCAGGCGCTTGCGGTACCATAAAGCATAGAGGCTGGGCAGGAACAGCAAGGTCAGAAACGTTGCCACGAACAGCCCACCCATGATGGTGATGGCCATCGGCCCCCAGAACGCCGATCGCGACAAGGGGATCATGGCAAGAATTGCGGCGAGCGCCGTTAGGACAACCGGCCGCGCCCGTCGCACGGTCGCCTCGACAATCGCCTCGCGCCGAGACACGCCGTGCCGCACGTCCGCCTCGATCTGATCGACCAGAATCACGGCATTGCGCATGATCATTCCAGCCAGCGCGATCAGCCCGAGCAGTGCGACGAATCCGAACGGCTGGCTGGCGACATTCAAGCCGAGTGACGCGCCTATGATGCCAAGCGGCGCGGTCAGAAAAACCAGGATCAGTCGCGAAATGCTCTGGAGCTGGATCATCAACAGCGTGAGCATGGCGAAGACCATCACGGGAAAGAGCGCGAAAATCGAGGCATTGCCTTTCTGCGATTCCTCGATCGCGCCGCCGATTTCGATCCGGTAGGCCGGCTCGAGGCTCGCGCGGATCGACGCCAGCTTCGGCCAGACGGCGTTCGTGACGTCCGGCGGCTGCACGCCATCGATGACATCGGAGCGCACCGTAATCGCCATGTCGCGGTTGATACGCCAGAGGATCGGCTCCTCGTGCGCGTATTCGACATGGGCGATCTGGGACAACGGCACGGCAACACCGTTACGCGAGTAGAGGGCGAGATCCCCGAGGTGGCCCAAGTCAAGCCGTTCCGGCGATACCGCGCGGGCCACCACTTGCACTTTCTCGATGCCGTCGCGAACGGTGGTGATGGGCAGCCCGGAAATCAGCATGCTCAGGGACTGGGCAATATCCTGTGGTGTCATGCCCAGCGCCCGCACCCGATCCTGATCGACAACAAGCTTGAGATAGGGCGCCTGCTCGTTCCAATTCAGATGCGGGTCGACCACCCTGGGGTCTGCGCGCATCACGGCCAGCACTTTGTAGGCAACCTCCCGCGCCTTGCGAGCGTCGGGTCCGATGACCCGGAACTGCACCGGGAAACCGACCGGCGGACCGAAGTTGAAGCGATCGACGCGCACGCGCGCCTCCGACAGCGCGCCGCCGGCGACGGCCTTTTCAAGCCGCGCTTTGATCCGCTCCCGCGCCTCGACATCTTTCGAAACAATGACGATCTCGGCAAAGGATTCGTCGGGGAGCTGGGGATTGAGCCCCAGCCAGAATCGGGGTGAGCCCTGGCCGACATAGGCGGTGTAGGTTGCAACGTCCGAATCGCCGTTGAGCAGCGTCTCGGCCTCCTGCACGGATTTGAGGGTGGTGCCGAAAGCCGTGCCTTCTGGCTGGCGAAGCTGGAAAAACAGCTCCGGCCGCTCCGACAGCGGAAAGAACTGCTGTTGCACCCGGCCGAATGCCACAACTGCCAGTGCAAAGAGGCCAGCGGTCGCGAGCACGACGGCAATGCGCCGTCGCACGCACCATTCGATGACGCGGCGAAGCGCCCGGTAGATGCGGGTTTCATAGATCGCATGTTCGTGTCTGCCGGCCGACTTGAAATTCGCCAGCAGCTTCACCCCGATGTACGGCGTGAACATCACCGCCACCAGCCACGACGCCACGAGCGAGATCGCGACCACCCAGAAAATGCCACCGGCGTATTCGCCGACCGAGGAATTGGCGAAGCCTATCGGGAGGAAGCCCGCGGCGGTGACCAGCGTCCCGGTCAGCATCGGAAATGCAGTCGACTCCCACGCAAACGAGGCGGCCCGAATCCGGCTCCAGCCCTGCTCCATCTTCACGACCATCATTTCGACGGCGATGATGGCGTCGTCCACCAGGAGGCCGAGCGCGATGATGAGGGCGCCGAGCGTGATCCGGTGCAGGTCGAGTCCCATGGCATTCATGACAATGAATACGATGGCAAGGACCAGAGGCACCGATAGCGCAACGACGATGCCGGTGCGCCAGCCGAGCGCCAGGAAGCTGACGAACAGCACGATTGCCAGCGCTTCCATGAAGGAATGGACAAATTCGCCGACCGCGTGCTCGACCACCACGGGCTGATCCGCAATCTGCTCGAGATCAAAGCCCTGTGGCACGGCGGCTAGGAACGAAGCTGTGGCGTTGGCAATATTAGGACCGAGTTCCAGGATATTGGCGCCCTTTGCCATCACGATGCCGATGCCAATTGCGGATTTGCCCTTCTGGCGGACCACGAAGCTCGGAGGATCGGGGTAGCCGTGACTGACGGTGGCAATGTCGCCTAAGCGGAATACACGGCCGTTGGCCTCTACGGGCGTTTCCGCGACCGCTTTGACGCCGTCGAGAGCGCCGGTCACGCGCAGTGGCACGCGCTGCGCCCGGGTCTCGACGACACCCGCCGGAACAACTGCGTTCTGCCTCGCCAGCGACGCAAACATCTGTTCGGGCGTGATGCCCAGCGTGGCAAGCTTGGCATGCGAGAACTCGAGATAGATCCTCTCCTCTTGCGTGCCGTACAGGTTGACCTTCGTCACATCCTTGACCTTGAGCAGCCGCTGGCGGAGCGCCTCGGCAACCTTTTTCATTTGCGCGTAGCCGGCGCCATCGGCCGTCAGCATGTATAGGATTGAATCAACGTCGCCGTATTCATCGTTGACGCTGGGCCCGATCAACCCGGCCGGCAATTCGTCCTTGATATCGCTGATCTTCTTGCGGAGCTGATAGAACAGCTCCGGCACGTCGCGCCCAGGGGTGTTGTCCTTGAACGCCACCTGCATCGCGGTGAACGATGGCTTGGTGTAGGTCGTGACCTTGTCGATATAGGGCAGCTCCTGAAGCTTCTTTTCAATGGGATCTGCGACCTGATCCTGCATGTCGGCAGCGCTCGCCCCCGGCCACGTCGCGCTCACGATCACCACTTTGATCGTGAACGACGGGTCCTCGGCGCGTCCCAGACTGCGATAGGAGAGCAGGCCCGCGAGCCCGAGCATGGCGATGAGGAACATCATCAAGGCCGGATGACCGACCGCCCAAGCCGACAGGTTAAAGCGCTGCATGGCTTTGCCTCATTCCCCAGCCGTCAGCGATCCCTGTTCAGAACGACAGGGACGAGATGACCTTGACCTTCTGCGCCGGGTCGAGCTTCTGCACGCCGACGGCGACGACCTTCGCGCCTTCCTCGACGCCATCGGTGATCAGCACTTCCCCGCTTTCGTAGGCCTTCACGCCGACATGCGTGAGAGCGACCACGCCGGTCTTTTCGTCCACGACGTAAAGCGATGGGCCTTGTCCCTGGTTGAACAGCGCCGAGAGCGGCAGGCGTGCGACGCGCTCACTTGCGCTATCGGACAGGGTCAACGTCGCGGTCATGCCCAGTTGGATCTGGTCATCGGCGTCTGGGACCGAAAACTTGGCGAGATAGGTTCGCGTCGTCGCATCGGCCGAAGGCGCCAGCTCGCGAAGCTTCGCGACATAGTGTTTGCCGGGCTGCGACCAGATCGTCACCCGTGCCTCTGCTGAGTTCGCGCGCGCGAGCAGCGTTTCGGGGATCGCGACCACGGTCTCCTTTTCGGCGAGCCGCGCCACGCGGATCGCGGGCTGGCCGACTGCCACAACCTGGCCCGGCTCGATCAGCGTCGCCGTGACGACGCCGGGCGCGTCGGCAGCGAGGGTAGCGTAGGATAAAGAGTTCCTCGTCAGCTCAACCGCGCGCTCCGCCCGGCTGAACCGCGCCCTCGCCTCGTCAGCCGTGGCATTGGCCTGATCCAGTTGTGCCTGGGTTGACCAGCCGCGCTGCTTCAAATCTGTGGCGCGCGCTTCGGCCGCGCGGGCCTGCGCAAGCACGCCGGTTGCTGCGCGATATTCGGCCTCGGCCTGTTCGGCCTGCAGGCGCAGGTCGATCTCGTCGAGCGTCGCCAGCGGCTCTCCGGTGTCGACCCGGGTGCCGACTTCGCCCAGTCGTCTTGAAACCTTGCCCGCGACTCGGAATCCGAGATCGCTCTCTATCCGGGGCCGGATCGTTCCGACAAAGCTGCGCTCGGCGACCTGAGGCTCATAATGCACGCTGGTGGCGAGCACCGGGCGCGGCTGCGGCGCCGTTTGCGCAGTCATCTCGCTGCAACCGGCCAGAGCCAATGCTGCCAGGCCGGGTGTCAAGCCCTTAAGAAATCTTGCGAAAATGTCAAATCGGGACATTCGACACCTCTGTCAACACGCACGTATCTACATCGCATGACGATTGATGAATGTCAATATTCGTCATTAGTCACAAAACCGTGTGACTCCACCTGTACCCGCCTGTAACTTCAGGATTCTCACCTCATCAGCGCGTGCGAGCAGTGCCGGCGCGACTGCGAGGCTGC
>CATPCO010000055.1 GCA_955652925.1 uncultured Xanthobacteraceae bacterium
GAAGAGCCGCTGCGCCGTCGTTTGGATCTCGATAAGCCGCGCGACCAGTTCGGGCACGGGCAGCACCTTGGCGCCGCCCCACGCAATGCCGGCGACACGGGCCACGTCGCGCAGCACCTGCCCATTCGCCCAATCGTTACCGCGCTGAATGATCGGCACCGAGCGGATGCCCAGCGTTTCCAGCTCTGCCAGGGCCTCCTTGTCCTCAAGTACGTTGACGGAGACGAACGGAACGCCGTGCCTGGTCAGGAACTCTTTCATCCGCAGGCAACTGGTGCAGCCGGGCTGCCAGTATGCCTTGATGATAGAGGCTTGCGGGGACGATTGTGCCATGGGCATGCTCCTTTAACGCCGGCGCAGGATACTCCCGCGCTCCGCGGGTGCAAGGATGTGATCGTCAAGAACGCTGATTCAGCGATCGCGCAGCTTGGGATCGAGGGCATCGCGAAGCGCATCGCCGAATAGGCTGAAGCCGAACACGGTGAGCGCGATCGCAAGACCCGGGAAGATGGCGATCCATGGCGCCGTCGAGGCGTATTCCTCGGCGCCTCCCTGCAACATCAGGCCCCACGCCGCGATCGGCTCCTGCACGCCCAGGCCAAGATAAGAGAGCGACGCCTCCGACAGAATCGCCTGTCCCACAAATGCGGTCAGCATGATGAGGAACGTCGCCATCACGTTCGGCACCATATGGAAAAGGATGATGCGCGCGTGACCGAAACCGCAGGCGCGCGCCGCATCAATGTAGGGCAGCTCCCGGATCGCAAGCGCGCTCGAGCGCACGACCCGGGCGCATCGCGGGATGAGCGGAATGGTGATTGCCACAATCACGTTGTAAATGCCGCTGCCGAAGATGGCGATGACGGCGAGCGCCATGATGATCAGCGGGAAGGCCATCACCACGTCGAAGACGCGCTGCAGAAAAAGATCGAGACGGCCGCCGAAATACGCGCTTGCCACGCCCAGCACCAAGCCGGCGATCCCCCCGATGATCGCGCAGGAGAAGCCCACGATCAGAGCAGTGCGCGCACCGAACACAATGCGGGAAAACAGGTCGCGGCCGAACTGGTCGGTGCCCATGAGGTGGGCCCAGCTCGGCGCCTCCGTCATGGCGGCGAAATCATTCGAGGTCGGGCTATAGGGCGCAATCCACTCGGCGCAGAGCCCGGCGGCCGCCATCACCAGCACCATCACGAGGCCGATCGTGCCGAGCGGCTGACGGCGGCAGAACGCGATGATGTCGGAACGCCGCGAACGTGGCTCCACCGCCGCGTGATCGACAACAGCGGCGGGAACATAGAAGGGCGCGAGGTCGACCATGTCGCGAGCTCCCGTCAGCCGAGGCGGATGCGTGGATCGAGCCAGGCATAGAGCAGGTCGACCGCGAGGTTGGCGAACACAAAGATTGCGACCGTGAGCATGACCAGGGCCTGGGTCAACGTGTAGTCCTGATTCTGGACGGCAAGTACCAACAGGCGGCCAATGCCATTGAGGTTGAACACCTGCTCGGTCACCACGAGCCCTCCGATCAGGAAGGCAAACTCAATGCCGATCAAGGTGACGACCGGCAGCAGCGCGTTCTTCAGCGCATGCCGATTGATGACGAGCCGTTCGATCAGACCTTTCGCGCGCGCGGTCCGGATATAGTCCTCGCGCAGCACTTCGAGCATCGCCGAGCGGGTCATGCGCATGGTAACGGCGGCGTAGCGGTAGCCGACGGTGAGCGCTGGCAGGACCGCCATTGACAGGTTGCGCAGCGGATCCTGCCAGAACGGCACATAGTCGATCGGGGGCATCCAGGGCGCGCCGAACAGCGCATGCGATACGTCGAGAACGACCAGGATGGAGACGATCCCGAGCCAGAACGACGGCGTTGCGATGCCCGCAATGGCGGTGGTGCGCACCACATGGTCGATCCAGCTGTTCTGCTTGAGTGCCGAGATGGTGCCGAGCGGGATCGCGATGAGGATGGCGACCACGGTCGCCATCACCGCGATCTCGAGCGAGATCGGCAGGCGCGCTGCGATCTCTTCAGCGACGGGCTTGCCGGACCACATGGAGATCCCGAAGTCGAGGCGAAAGAAGCCCCAGACAAAGTCCAGGAACTGGATAATCAGCGGATGATCGAGCCCGAGCTCGGCGTGACAGACCGCGACGGCGCGCGGATCGACGCTCCCACCGCCTGAGCCGAGACGGACAACACAGATATCGCCCGGGATGAGACGCATCAACACAAACACAAGTGCTGCCGCCCCGACGAGCGTCGGGATCACGAGCAGCACCCGGCTTACGATATACCGATACATCCGATGCGTCCGATCGCCATCTTGCCGCGGCGCCCGTGAGCGTCAGCGAACGCGCGCGGTGCCTACTTGTCGAGCCACACGTTGGCCAAGTCCTGATTGACGTAGTGGCTCGGGCTGATCTTCCAGCCCTTCACATACGACCGATACGGAATAACGCGATACCACCAGGGCGTCATGAGCATGTGCACCTGGGTATCGAGCACATATTTCTCGAACTCGCGGATCATGGCGCGTTGCTTGGCAGAATCGGTCTCGTGCAGGACTGCCTGATAAAGCTCGATCTCCTTCTGATCGTCGTAGCCGCCGTAGTTCTCGGCGTAGACCGAGTGCGGCAGGAACTTGCCGATGTCCATGAGTGGATTCACCACGCCCTGACAGTTGAAGTCCACGGTTACATCGAAGGTGCCGTGACGCAGCGCGTCGAAGAACGGGCCGGTCGGCAGCACGCGCTGCGTGACCTGCAGCCCGATCTTGCTCCATTCGTCGATCAGCCAGGTTCCGACATACTTGTAGGGTTGGTCGACGTTGCGGTTCATCAGCTCAAACTTGAGCCCCTCGGTGCCCGCCTCCTTGAGCAGGCGCCTGGCCTCCTCGCGCGATTTCCCGATGTCTGGCCAGAACCCGGCCAGCTTCTCGAGCTCCTCCTTGGAGGCCGCGAGCGGCGATCCCGGGAAAACGATGCCGCCGACGGTATGAACGGTTGCGATCTTGGCGAGCGCGGGCGCGCTGTGCCAGCTGTCGATTGCCAGCGCTAGCGCCCGGCGGACCCGAACGTCGTCGAACGGCTTCTTCTTGTGGTTTGGAGTCACCAGGTTGCCGCAGTTCCAGTCGCTTGACTGGACCGTAATCTTGTCGCCGAGCTCGCGCACGAGCTCGTCACGCGCCGAAGGCGGCATGCCGCGAAACTCGATGGCGGCGCGATCGGCGCGGATCGCATCGACCCGCACGGCCTGCTTGGCCGCGAAGATGCCGATGAACCCGTCGAGATATGGCTGTCCCTGATGATAATAGTCAGGGTTGCGCACACCCTTGATTGACTGGCCGATCTCGTAGTCTGCGAACTTGAACGGGCCGGAGCCCATGATGTTCTTCTCGAACCAGTGTGGATCCTTGTCGAGGATCTCTTTCTTGTAGATCCAGGCAAAAGGGTCGGCGAGCGAGGGCAGGAATGCGTTGGTCGCGAACTTCAACCGGAACACGACGGTCGTGGCGTCCGGCGCCTCGACTTTGTCGACCATGATGAAGTAGCTCTCACGCGCGCTCGACACGCCGTCGCGGGGATGGACGATCTCCTGCCAGCTCGCCGCAACGTCCGCGGCGGTGAGCGGCGAGCCGTCATGAAACTTCACGCCCTGCCGGATTTTGAAGGTGTAGGTCTTCCCATCGTCGGACGGCTTCGGCATCTCGGTGCAGAGATCGCAGACGAACTCGGTCGTCGACGATGGATTGTCCGGATTGACCCTGATCAGCACGCTGTAGAACGGCGCAACTGCGTGCACGGTCGCATAGGTGGTCTCGCGGTGACCGTCGAAGCTCGGCGGAGCGTCGGCCGGAATCATGAAGGTGAGGGTCCCGCCGCGTTTCGGAGTCTCGGCGGCGACCGGAGCAGTCATGGTCGCAAAGCAAAAGACCGCGGCAAGGGCGGCTGCCGGCAATCCTGATTTCCTGATCATTGGCTCCCTCCTTTGGTGTGTTGGGATGGATCGATGATGCCTCCACCCGACTGTTTTCCGGCAAAGCTTGCCGGCTAATCCTGAAACGCCACAGCTCGAAGGAGCCTAACGCACCTCGCTGCAGGCCACCCAATGGTTCGGTCTCACCTCCCGAAGCTGCGGACGATTCCGGCTGCAGCTCTCGACCGCCATCGGGCAACGCGGATGAAACACGCACCCCGAGGGCGGATTCATTGGGCTTGGCACCTCTCCTTTCACAGGCCGGAACTTGCGACCTGCCTCCACGGTCGGATCCGGCACCGGCACGGCGTCGAGCAGTACCCGAGTATAGGGATGCAGCGGATTGTCGAACAACTCGTCGCAATCCGCCAGCTCGACAATGCCGCCGAGATACATCACGGCGACACGCTGGCAGAGATGCCGCACGACCGAAAGATCGTGGGCGATGAACAGATAGGTGAGGTTGAAGCGCTCTCGCAGATCCTCAAGCAGGTTGACGATCTGCGCCTGGATCGAGACGTCGAGGGCGGACACGGCCTCATCGCAGATGATGAACTCGGGATCGAGCGCAAGCGCGCGCGCAATGCCGACACGTTGGCGCTGGCCGCCCGACATCTCGTGCGGATAGCGGTCGGCAAAATTCGGATTGAGGCCGCAGATCGTGAGCAGCTCGCGCACCCGCTTGGCGCGGCGCGCGGCATCGGGCTCGATGGCGTGCACCTTCATCGGCTCGGCGATGATGCCACCGACCTTCATGCGCGGATTGAGCGAGCTGTAGGGGTCCTGAAAGATGACCTGGATGCGTCGACGCAGCGCGAGCAGCTCTTTGTGAGTAAGCTTGGTGAGGTCGAGGCCGTCATAGATGATCTCGCCGGCCGTCGGCCGCTCAAGCAGCAGGATGCAACGGCCGGTCGTCGTCTTGCCGCAACCACTCTCCCCAACGAGCCCAAGCGTCTCGCCGCGCCGAAGCGTGAAGTCGATACCGTCAACCGCCTTCACTTCGCCGACCAGGCGCGCGAGAATACCCTCGGTGACTGGAAAGACTTTGCGCAGGCCCCTCACTTCGAGGAGCGTCGGAGCGCCGGTTGCAAGCGTCGTCATGCCGCCGCTCCGGACGCCGGGCTGATCTCCTGCGCGCGAAGGCAGGCGGAAAGCTGCCCTGCGGGCCCGACCGGCTGGAGCGGCGGTCGCAGCGTGGCACAGGCGTCGACCGCGAAGCGGCAGCGCGGGCGGAACGCACAGCCTTGGTCGAGGTGCATGAGGTCGGGCGGCTGGCCCTGCACGGGGTCGAGGCGCGCCTGCCGGGGCCGATCGAGCCGTGGCACCGAGCGCAACAATGCAATTGTGTAGGGATGGCGCGGGCGATGGTAGATCGCCGCCGCCAAGCCGCTCTCCACGATGCGGCCCGCATACATGACGTTGACCCGCTTGGCGTAGCGTGCCACCACGCCGAGATTGTGCGTGATGATGATGAGCGCCACGTTGAGACGGCGCGTCAGTCCGTTCATCAGCTC
>CATPCO010000056.1 GCA_955652925.1 uncultured Xanthobacteraceae bacterium
CCGCCGCCTGTTAGAGATTCAAGCGATTCTGTCTGCAAAGAACCCCGACCCCGACTTGCTGCGCCAGTTGCGTAGCGGACTTGAACAATATGAAAAAGCGGTGCGTGCCAAGGACTGGGTTGATGCCGTCAATCACGACCTGCACTTCCATGGCCTTTTTATTCGCTTCCTCAGAAATAACCGGCTGGAGGCCTTCTATCAGAAAACCATCGGGGAGTTGCGTATGGGAATGGTGCTTGTGGACCGCCGGCACGACGATCCGGGCATGCTCGTTCCCGTCCATCGCAAGCTCTATCAGTTGCTCACCGCTAAGAAGCTGAAGGAGTGCGCCACGATGCTGTCCCGCCATCTTGATGACTCCGAGACCAGATTGTCCCGGGTCCTGGATGGCCATCTAGCTGATCGAGTGTCCGCCAAGGCTGAGCCGAAATCGAAGCTTCGCGGTATTCGGAAAGTTAGCGGCAGTGCTCGAGTTCACGATTAAGGAGACGACCATGAAGTCCCACTCGAAAAGCAGAGCCGTGAAACCGCTGTCTCGCGAGTTAAGCTGCGTAGCCGTTCTTGCGGTATTGGTTGCCGCCGCTCTTCCAGCAGCGGCCCAGGTGGTGACCGCTTCCGTCCAAGGCCGCGTGTACGACGTGACGGGCGCGGCAATTCCGGAGGCGAAGCTGATGGTGGTCAACACGGCCACCGGGCTTTCCCGGTCCACGCTTGCCACCCCGACCGGGGACTACCAGGTTGCGTTGCTTCCCGTGGGGGAGTATACGGTGACCGCGGAGAAGGAGGGATTCCAGAAGTCTGCCAAGAAGATTCAGTTGGAGGTTGGTGCAACCGCGAACCTGGACTTTTCGCTTTCTCCCGGCACAGTTCGCGAGGAAGTCTCCGTGCAAGACGTCGGCGCAGGGGCCGAGCCCACGCGCACCATAGTGAGTTCCGTGATCGATGAACAGAAAATCGAGAACTTGCCGGTGAATGGCCGTCAATTCATCGATTTTGCGCTCCTGGCTCCGGGGGTAAAGATTGGCGACACCACCTCGGGCAGCACGGATGTGATTATCGAACCCGTGACCAAGCTGTCTTTTGCCGGCCAGAATATCCATTACAACTTCATCGCCGTGGATGGCGCGGATAATATTTCCACTGCCTCGGGTGTGCAGAAATACACTCCCTCTCAGGAAGCGGTGCGTGAATTCCGCGTGGTCAACAGCAGTTACAGCACGGAATTTGGGAGGGCCGTGGGTGGCATCGTCAATATCATCACCAAGAGCGGCACAAATCTCTTTCACGGATCAGCCTACGAATACTTTCGCAACGACAAACTAGATGCAGGCAGTATTTTGGCCTCTTCCGATCCCTCGACGTGCGCGGTGCCGGGAGACCTCACGTCCGGCGGTTGCAAGAAGCTCAACAAGCTGCGGCAAAATCAGTTTGGCTTTACCGTGGGCGGTCCCCTGATCAAGAACAGAACGTTTTTCTTCGGCAACTACGAGGGCCAGCGGCGCCGCGAGTCTCCCTATTACAACTCGATTATCTTGAATAACATTACGGCCATCAACGCTTTCAAAGCGGGCATCGGGTTCCCGCTGGAGGACCTGAATGTCACCCGCAACACCGACTACGACAACGTGCTGGCGCGTGTGGACCACTCCTTTAACGATAACAACAACCTATTCGTTCGTTACTTTTTCAACCGAGGCTCGCTTAAGAACTATTCGCCGCTGAACGATGGCTTCGATTTGCCTTCGGGCTTCAAGAACAATTCGGATACCGACCATTCGCTGGTTGGAAACCTTTCCACTCTCATCACGTCGAGCCTGGTGAACGAGCTGCGGGTGCAGTGGGCTCACCGCAATTACGATTTCCCGACCGCCAGTTCCCAACCGCACATGGAGGTGGCCAACGAATTTGCCATTGGTGTCAACCGCGGCAATCCCGACTTCTATCGGGAAGGGCGCTTTGAACTGGTCGACGATCTCACCAAGAATTTTGGTAAGCACACCTTCAGCTTCGGCGGCGACTATAACTGGGTACGGACCACAGAATCGTTCCCGCTGTTCTATCCGTTCGAAGCCACCTTCTTGTGCATTGCGCCTGACCCCAGAAATCCAGCCTGCTTCTCGAATCTTCAGGATCACGACCCGGTGGTGTTTTTCTTCGAAAGATTCAAAGCACCCAAGTTCGATGAACCGTCTTTCGACCCGGCGGTGTTTCAACTGAGCCACTACCCCGACTCGGTACGCAACGCTGCGCTAGGCACGCTCGATCACACCTACAGCGGACTCTATGCCCAGGACAACTGGCGCGCGACCGACCACCTCACAGTCAACTTTGGCGTGCGCACGGATTGGGAAACCTGGCCTAGCGGGGTTTTGAACACGCAGCGAGGTGTGGATCCAAGGCTGGGCATCGCATACAGTCTCGGCACCAAGCGGAATATTGTGATCCGTGCCGGTTCCGGCCTGTTCCATGGAATCGTCCCCGCGCCTTTGCTCGCTTGTCAGAAACCTTCCTGCGGCGGACAGACTAAGTTCCGCCCGCAGGAAGACGACTTGAACTCGGTGACCCAGTTATTCGGTTTCACAGCGCTCATTCCGCCCCCATTCGGCTCTGGCCCCCCGGGAATGACACAGGCGTTCAATGGCCTGATTGCAGGCAATTACCCTGATCCAACGAATCCGCTGACTTCCGGCTTCCTTGGGCCCGCCACAATTGCGCGCTTTATCAAAAACCACAAGCAGCCTTACGGGATTCAGAACAGCCTGTCGCTCGAGTTTGAGCCGATCAAGGACACGCTGCTCAACATTACCTATCTGCGGACACACGGCGTGCACTTGGGCAGTTTCTTCAAGATCAACCAAGTACCCAACCCCGTAGCTCCTCAGATGTGCGGACTGCATGACTCGCGGGGAGACACGGGTTGCAAGGCTCAGTTTGTCCCGGCCGACGCCAATTTCCAATTCTTGGAGGCGGATTCCCGCTGGTACTCAGAATTCGATGGACTACTGGTGAGTCTCAATCGGCGAGTGACCCACCATGTCGGATTCGGACTTAGCTATACGTGGTCAAAGAGTTTAGATGACGGGCCCAATCCCAGTTTCGTGCTGATTCCTCAGGACAGTTTCGACTTCCGTGCGGAAAAAGCGCTTTCTGCCGACCATGTAGCGCACCGCTTTGTGGGCAATGCCACCTTCGAAGGTCCCACCAAGATGAATCGTCTGGTGAATAACTGGCAGTTGTCCACCATCGTCAGCCTGGAGTCGCCGCACTATTTCACTAAGTTCGCGGGCCTTGACACGAACGGAGATGGATTCCCCCTCAATGACCGGGTGGGCATCGAGCCGCGCGATACCTTCAAGGGCGACAGCTACCAGAGCGTAGACCTGCGCATTTCTCGTACCTTCAAGTTCACCGAACGCGCCAGTCTCGAAGCTCTGGCGGAGAGCTTCAACACGCTCAATACCGTGAATATTCGGTTTTTTAATACGGTCTACAGCGCGCCGGACTTCATCCCAGTAGGCACGCCCGGCACATTCCGCGAGGGCTCACCCAACCCTGACTATGGGACACCGCGGGCAGTGTTTAATCCCCGGCAGATTCAGTTCGCGTTGCGCTTGGCATGGTAGAAGCTTCGAAAGCGGACAAA
>CATPCO010000057.1 GCA_955652925.1 uncultured Xanthobacteraceae bacterium
GGGCTCGACTGGGCGAGAATTGCGGCGGAGCTCGATCAACATGGTTGCGCCACTACGGGTGTCCTGTTGTCGGGCGAACAATGTGAGACGCTGGCGGCGGCATACCAATCCCCCCACCCTAACCCTCCCCCGCAAGCGGGGGAGGGAAGGGTGGGGGCGGTGTTTCGCAGCCGCGTCGTGATGGCGCGGCATGGTTTCGGACGCGGCGAATACAAATATTTCGCCTATCCGCTGCCGGAGCTGGTGGCGGTGCTGCGAACCGCGCTTTATCCGCCCCTATCCGCCATCGCAAATCGCTGGAACGAGATGATGGGCGCCGGCGTGCGCTATCCTGCCGATCACGCCGGCTATCTCGCCCGCTGCGCCGCTGCCGGTCAGACCAAGCCCACGCCCTTGCTGCTTCAGTATGGTCCCGGCGATTACAACTGCCTGCATCAGGATCTCTACGGCGATCTTGTGTTTCCGCTGCAAATGACCGTCCTCCTCTCACGTCCGGGGCACGATTTCAGCGGCGGTGAATTCGTGCTCACGGAGCAGCGGCCGCGGATGCAGTCCCGCGCTGAGGTCGTGCCGCTTGCTCAAGGTGAGGCTGTGATCTTTCCCGTGCATCATCGGCCTGTGCGCGGCACGCGCGGCAGCTACCGCGTGAACATGCGCCATGGCGTTAGCCGCATTCGCTCGGGTCACCGCTACACCCTCGGAATCATTTTTCACGATGCTGCGTGAACAAGGCGCCGCGCGGCGCATGCCGGTTTGCACATGACTTCCACTGCGAGTGTCGTTGAATCGCCCTTGGCCAAGGTGCGTGGCGAGATTGCGCGCGCGTGCGCACAGGCCGGGCGCGATCCCGCCACCGTTACGCTGGTGGCGATCGCAAAGACGTTTGGAGCCGCTGCCATCGAGCCGGTGATCGCTCAGGGCCAGCGGGTGTTCGGGGAAAATCGCGTGCAGGAGGCAAAGGCCAAATGGCCGCCGCTGAGAGAACGCTACGGCGGCCTCGAGCTTCATCTTGTGGGCCCGTTGCAATCAAACAAGGCGAAGGAGGCTGTTGCCATGTTCGAGGCGATCCACTCGCTCGATCGGCCCAGTCTCGCCGAGGCGCTCGCAAAGGAAATAGCAAAACAGGGCCGCAAGCCTGCGCTGTTCATCGAACTCAACACCGGCGCGGAGCCCCAGAAATCGGGCGTGCTCCCGGAACAAGCTGACGGTTTTGTTGCGGCTTGCCGCAACCGTTACGCCCTGGAGATCGCCGGGTTGATGTGCCTGCCCCCGGCCGGCGAGGCGCCCGCGCCCCATTTTGCCCTCACGGCCAAGATCGCAAGGCGCAACGGGCTGGCATTTTTGTCCATGGGGATGAGCGCCGACTTTCCCATCGCCATCCAGTTTGGCGCCACCCACGTGCGGGTTGGAACCGCCATCTTTGGAGAACGACGACAGGTTCGGTTCTAAATCGCGATCGCGATGCGGGTTTTTGGGCCTAAGCGGGTCAGCAGCCGCCGCAGATCCGTTGCGCGCAACGCAACGCAGCCCGCCGTCGGAGATCCGTCTGGCCGCGCGACGTGAATGAAGACCGCGCTTCCACGCCCGGCGACCCGCGGCCGGGCATTGTGATCGATTTCGATGACCAGGTCGTAGAGCGCATCCTCCCGCCACAGGCGGTCGCCGGCTGCTTGGGGAGATCGCCGAAATGGACGATTGTACCGGCGATCCCGCATGTTTTCACACCACGCAAGATCAGGTGTAATCTGTCTCACAGGGAGATAGCTCCGGGGCCTGGGATGGCGGTCGCTGCGCCACCACAGGCGCACGAGCCGGAAAACACCGCGGGGCGTGGCGCCATCGCCCTCGAATTTGTTGGCGCGGACACCCCCGCGGCCCAAGGCCACCGGGATGGCCACGGGGCCGGCTAGCAGGATGCCCTTGCTCCGGGCGCCAGGGCGAAGCCGCACGCGAATTAGATCAAACGAACCATGTCGCATCCGGACAACGAACTCTTTGGTGGCTAGAGCGTCAGGCAGGAGCGGGCAATCACGCTTGCTCTTTTAGGCCTGAATGCTCTACTTCGCGCAACAGAGGCGTTGCAAAGGCCGAGGGCATGACCACGAGACGCAAGATTCTGATCGTGGACGATGATGATGAGCTGCGCGCGGCACTGATCGAGCAACTCGCGCTGCACGAAGAATTCGAGTCCGTTGCCGTTGAAAATGGCACCAAAGGCGTGCAAGCGGCCAAGGCCGGCCACATCGATCTCGTCATCATGGATGTCGGCTTGCCCGATGTGGACGGCCGGGAAGCGGTTCGCATCTTGCGCAAGAACGGCTTCAAGGCCCCCATCATCATGCTGACCGCGCACAACACGGATTCCGACACCATTCTTGGGCTCGAATCCGGCGCCAACGACTACGTGGCCAAGCCGTTCCGCTTCGCCGTGCTGCTTGCGCGCATCCGCGCCCAGCTGCGCCAGTTTGAGGCGAGCGAGGACGCCGTGTTCAACATTGGGCCGTACACGTTCCGGCCCAGCTCGAAGATTCTGCTCAACCCGAAGGGGAATAAGGTACGGCTCACGGAAAAGGAAACGGCGATTCTGCGCTATCTCTATCGCGCCGGGCAACGTCCGGTTTCGCGCGAGACGCTGCTGCAGGAAGTGTGGGGCTACAATTCCGGGGTGACGACGCACACTTTGGAGACTCACATCTATCGGCTGCGCCAGAAGGTGGAGAAGGACGCGGCCAGCCCCTCGATCCTTGTCACCGAAGCAGGCGGGTACAAGCTGGTGCCTTAGCTTCGTCCCATGACGATCGAGGACGATATCAGCTTCTTCGAACGGGTGCCGACGCTGAATCTATTGAGCCGTCCGGCTTTGCGTATCCTCGCAATCGGGGCACAGAGCCGCTACGTGCATGGCGGCGAAATCTTGTTCAACGCCGAAGACAGCGGCGATGGCGGTTTTGTGGTGCAGGAAGGCAGGTTCCAGCTTTCCTCGCGCGGCTCTGCCGAGGACGACGCCATCGTCGTTGGTCCTTACGCCTTGCTCGGCGAGACGGCGCTGCTCACGGATTGCAAGCGTCCGGCAACGGCAACGGCGCTCGAACCGGCAACCGTGCTGTTTATTCCGCGATCTCTTTTTCTCAAAATGCTGGACAGCTTTCCCGACAGCGCGCGCAAGTTGCGCGACATCTTTGCTGCACGCCTCAATCAATCGACGGGAGAATTGTCAGCCGTGCACGCAGTTCTCGACGGCTACGATCGCTCGTAGTGCGCATGAGCCGGTGCAATTCGTCGACGCCGCAAGGCTATTCGGGGTCGGCGCTTAGCATGGCCGGGAAATCCGACGGCACGGGGATCGGCCAACCGGTCCGGCGCAGGGAGGACTTGCGACTGGTTACCGGGCGGGGAAGCTACACAGACGACCTGAGCTTGCCTGGTCAGGTGCATGCAGCCGTTGTGCGCTCGCCGCACGCCCACGCGATCATCCGCTCGGTCGACAAGACGGCGGCCCTGTCGCTGCCGGGAGTCATCGCCGTCCTGACCGGCAAGGATTGGCTTGCGGACGGCATGAGACCGACGCCGATCAAGACTTTCTCGTTTCACCCGGCCGAGGTCCCACTGATCAACACCGATGGCTCGCCGCCGTTCATCGCGCCGGAATTTCCACTGCCGCCTGACAAGGTGCGCTTCGTCGGCGAAGCGGTCGCGATCGTGGTGGCGGAAACGCTTGCCGCGGCAAAGGACGGTGGCGAGCGTGTCGTGGTCGAC
>CATPCO010000058.1 GCA_955652925.1 uncultured Xanthobacteraceae bacterium
ATTCTCAAGGGCGCGAAGCCCGGTGACCTGCCGGTCGAGCGCACGACCAAATTCAACGTCATTGTTAACCTGCAGACCGCCAAGGCGCTCGGCATCGCGCTTCCGACGTCCATACTGCTGCGCGCCGACGAGGTGATTGAGTAATTCGCCCCGTAAGTCCGTCGTTGGCACTTCTCGCACATAGCCGTTAGAGCCGCATGTCCGCAGCCGCGGAAAGCTGACTTAAACCGGTATCCACTTTTCAGGATCATGCTCTAAACAGAGCACGGTTGCGTGGGGGCTTCCCGCCCGCCCGCCTGCGCTTCGCGCGCGGTGGACCCCGGATGAAGTTCGAGGCAGGCTCGCCCCGTTCGGGAGGTATATGCCCGTCGCGTCGCTATTCGCTTTATCACTGTCCCTACCCCCGAAAGAGATCGTCCATGATGAACGCCGCGCCCGCCGCCCCCATCGAGTTTGACGCACGCGCCGAGGGGCCGCTTGCCGGTGTCCGCGTGCTCGATCTGTCGCGGCTGGTGGCGGGCAACATGCTCTCGCTGCAGCTCGCCGATTTCGGCGCCGACGTGATCAAGGTCGAGCCGCCGGGCGGCGACCCGCTGCGCGAGTGGCGTGATGGCGGCAAAGAGCTGCATTGGAAGACCTACGCCCGCAACAAACGTTCCATCGTCCTCGATTTGCGCAAGCAAGGCGCGAAGGACACTCTTTTGCGTCTCACGCAGACGGCCGACGTTTTCCTTGAGAACTATCGGCCGGGCACCCTCGAAGAGATGAAACTCGGCCCCGACGTGCTGCTCGCTCGCAACGCGGATTTGATTGTGGTGCGTATTTCGGGGTTCGGCCAGACCGGCCCGTACGCGCCGCTCCCCGGCTTCGGCACCCTGGTCGAAGCCATGAGCGGATTTGCCGCGCGTACCGGCTTTCCCGACCGTGAGCCGGTGCTGCCGCCGTTTGCGCTTGCCGATATGGTGGCCGGGCTCTACGGCGCATTCGCGACGCTGGCAGCGCTGCGTGCGCGCGAGCACGGCAAAGCGGGCGGCCAGATCATCGATGTCTCGCTTTTGGAATCGATCTTCTCCGTGCTCGGGCCGGAGGCCGCGATCTACCAGCTCACCGGCGCCGTCAAGCAACGCGCCGGCAGCGGTTCGAATACATCCTCCCCGCGCAATGTCTATCGCTGCCGGGACGGAGATTATGTCGCCATGTCGGCCTCGACCGAGACCATGGCGCGCCGCGTCTTTCACGCGATCGGCCGGCCGGACATGATCGAGGACGCGCGCTTTTCCTCAAACAGCGCGCGCGTGGCCAATCGCGAGCTGGTCGATGCCGCCGTCGGCGCGTGGTTTGCAGAAAAGACCCGCGATGAGGCGCTCGAAAAGATGCGCGCGGCGAGCGTCACCGTGGGACCAGTCTATACAATTGCTGATGCGATCAATGATCCGCACTTTCATGCACGCGAGATCATCGTCGACGCCGCCGATGCTCAACTCGGCCGCATTCCCATGCACAACATCGTTCCGCGGCTCTCGAAAACGCCGGGCATCTTTCGCCGGCCCGCGCCGCTGCTTGGCGAGCACACCAATGCCATCCTCGCCGAAGCGGGTTTTGACGCGGCGGCAGTCACGCAACTGCGCCGCGAAGAGGCAATCGCGTAGATTCTCACTGCACCCCGAAGTGGAGCTGCGGCGGCATATGCTCGGGGCGGTTCTCGACCGGCGGCAACGGCTGCGCCAGTTCTCCCGCAGGCGCCTTGGGCGGTTTGCCCGGCCGGCTGCGGGCACGTTGGCGCGCCTCGGGAGCGGCAGCCGGCTGGGCAGGCCGATCGGCGGGGGCGGCCTGCGCAGGCGGTTTTGCTTCGGCCGCCGGATCAGCAGGTGTGACCGGTACAGCCGAGCTCTCGCGACTTTCGAGCACATCAAGCTTTCTCGATTGCTGTTCGACGGCGCGCAGCGCAAGCCAGCTCGCGAGGCTGCTGACATCGAGGCTGCGCGTTGGCGCCTCGATCGGACCTTTGATGAGGACAACGATTTGCGGCCGTGTACTCTCCGGACCGCCGCTTGCAGGCGCACCCGACAAAGTGAGCCGGGCGTCGATCTCGCCGTCGATCAATCCGAGACTGCCATTGAGAGCAAGCTCGGCGCCCTGCGGGCCTGTCACAGAGTTGGCCAGGCGCGCTTGACCCGCTGAGATTGCGATGGCGCCCTCGGCCCGCTCGATCGCGAGAGCGCCGCCTTTGAGCGCAGCTTCTGCTCGCTCGCGCAGCCGGTTGGTTTCGATTGGAAGCCCTTGATCCACCGCGCGGATGACAGCATCAAAAACGTGAGGATCGAGCCGTGCGAGCCGCGCGTTTTCAAGGGTAAACGTTCCGCGCCCTTCGAGCGAGCCGACCAGTGCCACCGCGCTCATGCCGCCTCCCTGCGCCGCGAGATCGAACCGAAGCCGACCGGACACAGCTCCGTCACCCGGCAGGAGATCGGCGGCACTGGCACCGCTCAACTCGACGCGTGCGTGCGCGGTCAGACCCTCCCGGTCGCGCAAAAGCGCCACCTCGCCCGCGACGTGGCCACCGGCGAGGATGCCTTCGCTGATCTGCAGAGCGATTTGCGAATCGCCAAAGCGAAGGATGCCTTTGACATCCCGCGCCTCAAGCTTGGGCGTGAGTGCAACATGCGCCGATCTGATCGCGACCTCGCCGTGCAGCGGCGCGAGCACTTGCTCGAAAGGCTCCGACGGCCAGGACAGACCCGTAGCGGCCGTGCTGGCCGCACCATGTGCAGGAATTCCAGCCATTGTCGCAACGGCTGCGGGCAGCTCGATGTTGCCCAGATCAATCTCGCCCGCGATGGTGATCGGATGCTGCGGCATGCCAATCGTCAGGGCTCCGCTTATGGCGGATCCGCCAATCGATCCCTTGATATCGGACAAACGAATGGTCCCGTCAGCCAAATGGAGCCGCGTCGTCACCGAGGCCGGCAGAAGCTGCGCGACTTCTCCCTCCACCACAGGACGGGGCGAGCGAAGATTGGCATTCGTGAGCTTGAGCTCGAGATCAGCACGCGCGTCCTTCCAGGATGAAAGCCGCGCCTTGCCGCTGGTCGATACGGCGAGCGCGCCGGCCGCGAACTGCCCGCTGAGCTCGACCTCACCGTCGAGTACGCCCTTTGTTGTCAGGGTCAGCCGGGCCGGGCGTTTCTCGACGGAGATGAACCGGTCGAGACCGGTCAATTCAACGAGGGCGGCACCGTCATCGGCTTCAATCCGGCTGATCAGATTGACCTTTGCGGCCCCGAGCGCCGCAATCTTGTCCTGCCGCAACGCATCGCCGCCCGTGACCGCGTCGCCGAGCAAGGCAAGTCGGAAATTGCCCGCCCGTCCATCAGCTTTGAATCTTGCGCTTGCAAGCGGACTGGATGCCGCCCCGGGATCGACGGTAATGGACGCCCGCAACACAGCCGGCGTGAGCCGTCCTGCCAACCGCCGGATTGAATCGGCCGTCTGCGGTGAAAACTTCTCCGCGACCGCCAGCACGCCGTCGAGCGCGCGCGCGTCGACATCAAAGGTCATTGCGCCACGCGGCGAATCCATGGAGGTGTCGATGCGCCCCCTCACCCCGACTGCGGCGCCGCCGAAATCTGCGATCATCAGCGGATCGATCTGCACCCCATTGGCATCAATGCGCATGCTGACGTCGACCTGCTTGGCCGCTACGCCGAGGACCGATGCCCGGCCGATTTTAAGAGAGAGAGCGCCCTCCCGCGGCCACGGCGGCATCGCTCCTGCGGCCATCGCACTCGCCAGGACCTGGAGGCGGTCGAGATCGAGCTCCGGCGCATTCAATGCGGCATCGAGCCGCGGCGGGCGGTTGCCGCTTCCCCAGGAATAGGCAAACCTTCCCGACGCTGTCATGCGATCGAGGCCGAGATCGAAGCGGTCGATGGCGATCGCCTCGTTGGAGAGCGTCACATCGCCGGCCAGTCGCAGAGTCCCCGGGAGGATCGTTTCGGGCTCGGTGTGATCGGTCAGCCAGGAAACAAGCGCGCGCGGATCACCGGATTCGATCTGGGTCGAGCCGGCAAATTCAATCCCTGCGCCGTTCGTTCCCAAGCGGCCATGCAGGCGAACCTGGGTTACACCGGGCGCGCGAAATTCCAGGCTCCGAATTTCGGGACGCTCGCCGTCGGTCTCAAGTCTGGCCTCGAGCCGCTGCAGCGTCGCCCCGGCGAGAGCGAGCGAGTCAACCTTGATATTCAGAGCCGCCGGAACGGATAATTGATAAGTGCCGGAGAACGCATCGGCGACCCGCTTGAAGGCAGCAGCCGGATGCCGGCGTATCGCTTCGGGCAAGGCCAGCAAGCGATCCAGATCGACGTGAGACGACGACAGCTCGCCCTCGATCCGCGGCTCGCTTCCGAGGCTCCAATTCGCGAAGCCTCTGAGCTTGGTCGCTCGCTCATCGGGGCCATACTGAAATTCGAGCTGGTCGAACACCGCTGCACGACTATCGCCCTTGACGTGGCTGGTAAGGCGCCACGGCTCCACGATTGGGGACTGCGAGCCTTCGGGAGCGCGTCCGACCGGCCGCGCGAGCTGCACATTTCCTTCGAAACGCGGCACGCCGCGATCGAGTGAAATGGAAACATCGAGCTCGGCGGTCAGCGGCTGATCGATGGGATCAAGGGCAAGCCGAAGCTTGACCCCATTGTCCGCCTCGATACGGCTAGTCGAAATCCGGTAAGGAAAATGGTGGCCGGCAGCCACGAAAGAGCCCTCGCCCTTGATCGGACCGCTGAGCGAACGCAGCTCGCCGCGAAACTCCAGCTTATCGAGCACCAGCTGCGAGCCGTTTGCCGCATCGCGGAGCGTGACACGGCCATCCTCGATTGAGAGTCTTTCGATTGCTACATCTTCGGGCTGAAAACCGATCTTCGGCACCGGCCAATCGACGAGCCCGTTGGGGTCGAGGCCCGCCACCACTTCGGGAGCTTCGAGACGGGCATCCGCAATGCGCCAGTCGCCTCGAACCAACGGGCCGAGCGCAAATTCGATGCGTAACGCGCGGGCACGGGCGCGCGCCTTGTCCCCCGGGAGCGCAAGCTCGACCCCGTGCAGAACCAGGGTCGGCGTGGGCAGAAGCCTCGCGTCGACCGGCCCGGTGATGTGAAAATCAAGTCCGGTCAGCCGGCTCGCACGGGCCTCAAACTCAGCACGATAATTCGTCCAATCGATGAAAAGCGGCCCCACCAGCGCAATGAGAAGCGCCGCAATGAGACCGATCGCAAAGCTTAACAGCGTCGTCTGCACGCCGTCTCCATAGTATGCCTAAAGCGGGATGACTTTTCTTAATATGGGGGTGAATTGAGGGCTAATCTATGTCCGCCATCAATGGGTTAACGTCTGTTTTCCAATTTCGCTAAAATTGCACCGATTGTGTAATGGGCGCACCGCCGCCCCAAGGCGCATCCACCCGCTCATCCAAGCGGCACAATCTTGCCTGGATTCATGATGTTATCCGGATCCAGCGCTCGCTTGATCGCCGCCATCGCGTGCACGGCGGGCGCACCCAGTTCTTCGGCCAGATATTTCATCTTGCCTTCGCCGATGCCGTGCTCGCCGGTGCAGGTTCCATCCATTGCCAGCGCGCGTTCAACCAGGCGCTCGCAAACCATTTTGGCGGTTTCGATCTCGCCGGGATCGGTCATGTCCACCAAGAGTGCGAGGTGAAAATTGCCGTCTCCGATATGACCCAGGATCGGCGCCACCAAGCCCTGCGCGGCGACATCGCGTTGAGTCTGCGTTACACATTCGGCAAGCCGCGAAATCGGTACGCACACATCGGTCGCGAAGGCCTGCGCGCCAGGGCGCAGCGCCCGCGCCGCCCAATACGCGTCGTGGCGCGCCTGCCACAGACGCGTGCGATCTTCCGGCTTGGTCGCCCACTCGAACGCGCTGCCTCCCAGATCGGCGGCGATCTCTCCGAAGCGAGCGGATTGCTCGGCCACACCCGCTGGTGAACCATGGAATTCAATGAATAGCGTAGGCGCTTCGGGCAGTGACAACTTGGAGTAAAGATTCGTCGCCTTCATTTGCAGCTCATCGAGCAATTCGATACGCGCAATGGGAATGCCGGTTTGGATCGCCATGATTGCGGCATTGCACGCGGCCTCAACCGAAGGGAACTGACAAACCCCCGCGGAGATCGCTTCGGGGATGCCCGAGAGCTTGAGGGTAAGCTCCACAATGATGCCGAGCGTGCCTTCGGATCCCACCAACAGACGCGTGAGATCGTAGCCCGCGGCCGATTTCTTGGCGCGCCGCGCCGTGGTGACGAGATCGCCGTTGGCGAGCACCGTTTTGAGCGCGAGCACGTTGTCCTTCATGGTGCCGTAGCGCACCGCGTTGGTACCGGAGCAGCGCGTCGCCGCCATTCCGCCGAGAGAGGCATCCGCACCAGGATCGAGGGGAAAGAACAGCCCTTGATCGCGCAAATGCTCGTTGAGCCGCTTGCGCGTGATGCCGGGCTCGACCACGCAATCGAGGTCGGCCGAATTCACCGCCAGCACATTGTTCATGTCTCGAAAATCGATGGAGATGCCGCCCAACGGCGCATTCACATGGCCTTCCAGCGATGTGCCGGTGCCGAACGCAATCACCGGCACCCGGTGGGCCGCGCACGTGCGCACGATCTCCTGCACGTCGTCGACGTTCTGAGGAAACACCACCGCGTCCGGCGGCTCATTGGCGATCCAGGACGTGGTATTGCCGTGTTGCTCGCACACGGCGCGCGAGGTGACCAGGCGATTGCCGAATTTTGTGGCCAGCACGGCGATGGTGGTATCAATGGCGCGCTGATCGCGGCGGTTGGAAGGTTCTGACACGTTTCTCACTGATCTCTCATCTCACCGGCGGTGCGAGCACCCAAACTATCAGAACCGCGCCCAGAATGCACCGGGCGCGATAAGGCTCGCTTGCCGCGCTAGAGCCAGTTTCGATGACGTTCGATCACCACGCGATGGTGCAGCCCCATAGGCGCTAACTTAAGACGCATCATCAGCCTCTCGGTCGTCATCGTCCGCGCATGCGGACGATCCAGTAAGCACGGAACGTCGCATTTGGCACGGCTTTACCCTCAATCCGCTGTCCAGGGATTACTGGGTGC
>CATPCO010000059.1 GCA_955652925.1 uncultured Xanthobacteraceae bacterium
CCCGCAGATTTTCGTCTGGGGGCTGCTGGTCGTGGGGGTCTGGTCGTGTCCGCATGGCTTGCTCGTGTCCGCACTGTGTCCGTCCCATTGACGGCACACCGTGTCCGACCATGTAACCATGCTGTCTGGGTTTGTCTAGAGGAAAGCCTGATATTTCTGCGGGTTACGGCATGCGCCTTGTCAAAAGCGTGTACCGTCAAAGGCTTGCGGAAGGGGCAAAAACAAAACTACGAATCTGGGGGTCACAGGTTCGAATCCTGTCGGGCGCGCCATCTACCATTGGGTCCGTTCCAGACAAAGGCTTCGGTGCAGACAAACTCCGCACCGTGATATGGCGCATCGACTTTGGTGCGCCATAACCGCGTCGGCGGCCAACCCACATCAAGGCCACGTGCGACCGGTGGTGGTTAGAATCGAGAACTTTTCGCCTTGGGGGGAGGTCGCCTTGACGTAGCGGCGACGCGATTTCTTTCCTCCAATATCGAATTCTAGGTCACAAAACCCAAAGGAACCTAACGAACGGACGCCCGCCGCGTGAGGAACGGGCTCCGGCATCATAGGGGGAACGGCGAACGAGTAGTGCCCATCTTCATCGATCGTGGGGCGCCCAATACTCTTTCGGGTCCGTGCCCGGCGGCCATTCCGGCTCCAAGCACGCTGTTGGAGGTCTCGCTGCATCAAAAAGTTTTGGAACACTTCCCCGCCGCGTTAAGGTCGCCAGCTAGATGGCCGTCAAGGTGAATCAACGACCTACGGCGACGAGATGCTCAAGTGTTCAGGATGTAGCGGGCAATGGCGAAAGCGGTCCTGGTCACCAAAATTGGCTCGATCTACGACGATTTACCGGAAGAGCGCTATCATTTTCCGCGCCAGTATCTCGGTCGTATGGAGTCCTGCGTTGGCGATTGGATTATCTATTACGAGCCCGGACGGCTGACGGTAGAATCGGGTCGTCGCGCAGGGCGCCGCGCTTACTTTGCAACAGCGCGTGTCGACCATATTGAGGCCGATCCAGCGCGACCAGATCACTTCTACGCCTTCGTTCAGGACTACCTCGAATTTGATCGCGCGGTGCCTTTCAAAGAAGGCCCCCATTACTACGAGAGCAAGCTCAGCAATCTGGACGGAACAACAAACGCCGGCACGGCTCAGAATGCAGTCCGCCGTCTACCCGACCACGAGTACGATTTCATTCTGCAGGCCGGCTTTGCACCGGTCCTTACAGCGGAGCCTGATTCTGCGGGTCACAATGCTGGGCCCGGTCTCTCCGAGAAACCCTTGATATTCGATCGGCCGATCGTTGAGCGGCTCGTAGCTCGACCTTTTCGCGATGCTGCATTCGCTGTGGCTGTCAAGACAGCCTATCAAGACACCTGTGGAGTCACTGGCTTCAAGATCATCAATGGTGGAGGTCGTTCGGAGGTCCAAGCTGCGCACATCCGACCAGTCGCCGATCGTGGCCCGGACTCTGTGCGAAATGGGATCGCGTTGTGCAGCACGATGCATTGGATGTTCGATCGAGGCTTGATCTCGATCGACGACGACTTGTCGATTTTGGTGGCCCGTAACCGCGTGCCAGACACTGTGGCTCGGCTTATTAACCCCGGCGGACGTCTTCGTGGTCCAGAGCGTGTCGATCTTCGCCCGCATCCGCATTTCCTCGCCTATCATCGACGGGAAGTCTTTAAAGGTTGAAGAATGCCAGTTATGGCGACGTTCTTCGCCAGCATATTAACCGGCAGAGGAGGAGCGGAGTCCCATGAAAAAAGGAAATATCACGATGTTTTAGCTCAAACAAAGAAAACGCATACCGCTTTACTGATCAAGAAAGCTTCTGAGGATCCGTGACCGGCTCGGGTGCTTCAGCTTCCTTATAGCCTTGGCTTCGATCTGGCGGATGCGCTCGCGGGTGACAGAGAACTGCTGGCCCACCTCCCCCAGCGTGTGCTCGTTGTTCATGCCGATGCCAAAGCGCATGCGCAGCACCCGCTCTTCGCGTGCAGTAAGCGAGGCGAGCGCGCGTGCGGTGGCTTCGCGAAGCTCCGCCTGCATGGCGGCGTCGATCGGCTGGATTGCTTCCTTGTCCTCGATGAGATCGCCAAGGCGGCCATCCTCCTCGTCGCCGATCGGAGTCTCGATGGAGAGCGGCTCCCTGACGAGTTTGAGGACTTTGCGCACCTTCTCCAGCGGGATGGCGAGCTTTTCGGCAAGCTCCTCGGGTGTCGGCTCGCGGCCGATCTCATTGAGCAGTTTCCGCGATGTACGAATAATCTTATTGCCCACATCGATCATGTGGAGCGGGATGCGAATGGTGCGCGCCTGATCGGTGATCGCGCGGCTGACGGCTTGGCGAATCCACCAAGTGGCGTAAGTGGCGAATTTGTAGCCACGCCGGTACTCGAATTTATCGACCGCCTTCATCAAACCGATATTGCCCTCCTGGATCAGGTCCAGGAACTGCAGCCCGCGATTGGCGTATTTTTTGGCGATCGAGATGACGAGGCGCAGATTGGCCTCCACCATCTCCTTCTTGGCCTGGCGCGCTTCGCGCTCTCCCTTTTGCACGATGTGCACGATCTTGCGGAGATCGACGATCTCGAGGCCGGTATGTGCCGCGAGCGCCTGTATGTCGCAGCGGTACTGCCTGATCTTGTCCTTGTCCCTGGCGACGAACTTCCTCCAGCCACTGGCGGAGAGCTTCGATGTGCGGTTGAGCCAGAGCGGATCGAGTTCGGAGCCCCGATAGCACTTGAGGAACTCCTCCCGCGCCACGCCGTGGCTCTCGGCGAGCCGCATCAATTTGACCTCGTGAGCAACAAGCCGTTTGTTGAGGTCGTAGAGCTGCTCGACCAGGGAATCGATGCGCGCTTGCCTCAGCCGCAACGATTTTATCTCGGTGACGATCTCGTTCTGAAGCTTCTTGTAGCGGCGTTCTTGCGCCGGCGAGAGGGTGGTGTTCTTGATCTTGAGCTCGATGTCTTGATCCTGCAGGCGGCGCAGCCGTTTGTAGGCGTCTGCGACTTTGTCAAAGCTCGCCAGGACTTTGGGCTTGAGCTCGGCCTCGATGGCGGCGAGCGAGAGGGACGCTGGGATTTCGTCGTCGAATTCGCGTTCACTTTCGGCGCTCTCGTCGGTTTCGGTTTCTATGTTGCCACTCGCAGACGCAGGCATCGTAGTCACCGGAGCGGCACCACCTGTTGTCCGCAGCGCTGCATGCGCGGCTGCCGGCACGTGTGCCCCGGGCACCAGCGACGGTGCCGGGATCAGCTCGCCGGCTGCCCCGATGATGGTGGTTGGAAAGGGCTTCGCATCAGGGCCAATGTAAGTCGCTTCGAGATCGATGATGTCGCGAAGGAGGGCCTTTCCTTCGTTGAGCTCGTCGCGCCAGATGACAATGGCCTGGAAGGTAAGGGGGCTCTCGCACAAACCAGCGATCATGGCCGCGCGGCCTGACTCGATCCGCTTGGCCACGGCAATCTCGCCTTCGCGCGATAGCAGGTCAACCGTGCCCATTTCGCGCAAATACATGCGCACGGGATTATCGGCGCGCTCGATCGGCCCCGTGATATTGGACTTGATGGGCAGCTTTTGCCCGACCTCGACCAGCTCTACGCTCTCGCTCTCGCTTTCAGTCTCCTCTTCCGGCTCTCTGTCCCGATCCTCGTCCTCGCCCGCCGCGTCAGGCTCTACGATGCTGACTCCCAGCCCGCTGAACCTGGCTAGAATGTCCTCGATCTGTTCGGAATTGAGCCCCTTGGAGAGCGCATTGATCTGATCATGAGTAACATAGCCGCGTTTTTTGGCGCTGTGGATCAGCGCTTCGACCGCCGCGTCCGACAGGTCAAGCAAGGGACGGTCCGGCAGGGACGCGGGATCCTCCTCCCGGACCTGTTCCTTCTGCAGCTTCACCTTGGCTTTGCTTGTCACAAATCTCCTGGCTGCGCTGAGGAGCGCCTGTTGGGCGAGTGGTGCCGAAAGATTAGTTCCGCCGTATAGCTGATGACCAGGAGCCGGAGCCGCCTGGCTGGTCTGTCGTTTGTTCCCGTCGAGCCGGTTCGGACGCTAGGTCCTTACTTTATGGCATGTCCTGCGGGGAAAAGCTCGACCTATGTAACTGCACGCCATGCTCAGCATATTCATTCAGTCGATGAACTCGGCCGTTACCGGTTAACTCGGCAATTTTTTTCTCATGCGCGACAGCCGCGAGCGCACCAGTCGTCCGGGTGAGGAGGTCCAGGGCCGCATCGTCGTCGTCGCGGACCGGCTCAAGCGCCTGATCTCGGTAAGCCAGCGCGTCGGGATCACGTTCTATCACGATCTTCATCAGCAGCAGACGGCCGATCGTAGCGGCGAGGATGGCGTGCTTGCTCAATGTTTCCCAGAGCAAACGAGGCCAGAACATCAAGGGATGCTCTCGCGGCAAGCCGGGCCTGCGCTCTGACGGATGCCGCAGGCGGAGGATGCCCGCCTGAAGCGGGTGTACATTTTCGAGCCGCACCGTAGTCGCGAATGTGAGCAGCACTTTTACCAAGCTGCCCAGCGGCTCCCCCGTTGTCGCCATGCGACGCAGCAGAGTCCGCATATGTTGCGGCGTGTAATAGAGTGACCAAGCTTCGCGATAGATCGCCTCCCACTCGTGCTCGCTCATTTTGGGATGCGCGGTACAGACATGCTCGACGTCGTACCTGTTGAGGTCTGCCTCCATCGCGACGCCCTTGTTCCAGAGCGCCTGATGATCCTCCGAGCCCGGGAGCGGTGTCAGGCAGAAGAATTCAAGAACGTCGACCGGCAGTTCCTTCTGGATGATCGCAATATCGCGCCTGATTGTCTGCGGCGTGTCTGCGGGAAAGCCGAGGATATACCCAGCAAGCGTGATGATGCCCTGCGCCTTCCAGGCAAGCAGCATCCGCCGGTACTCGGTGATTCTGTTCTGGCGCTTCTTCGCCGCGGCAAGATTGTCCGGATTGATATTCTCCAATCCGATAAAGACCCGTGTAACACCGGCTCGTTTCGCCTTCTCCACGAAATTCGGGAGCTTGTGACACAAGGTATCCACCTGAATCATCAGGCCAAGCGGAATCCCCGCCTGCTCGCGCAACTCAATCAACCGGTCGAAGATCGCCTCCCACTCTCTGTTGCGCGCAAAATTGTCGTCGGTGATGAAAAACTTGTGAATGCCGTGAGCCCAATTGAGACGAACGAGATCCTCAACGTCATCCGCTGAACGAAAGCGCGACTTGCGGCCCTGCACGTTGATGATGGTGCAGAATGAGCATTGATACGGACAACCGCGACCCGCGTCGAAACTGGTGCTCAGCCCGAGGGTCCGAGTCACATGCCGCTTCGGGAGAAATGGCACCGGCGTGCCTTGCAGCGAGGGGAGCTCCTGCAGGAAATTGTATTCCGCGGCGAGGCGACCCTCTGCCGCGTCGCGTATCACAGCCCCGAACCGGCCTTCGGCCTCGCCCGCGAACATGGCGACCCCGAGGTTCCGGCAACTGTCCAGGTCGCCAGCGTGGCCATCCAGCATCGACAGGCACCCCGAAACGTGAAAGCCACCCATCACCACTGAAATTCCTGCCGCTTTGAATGGCCGTGCTATGTCCAGGGCGCGGGGATACTGGTTCGACTGAACGCCGATCAGCGCTACGAGCCCGAAGTTATGGTGGTCCCGGAACCGGGCGAGCAGCGCAGTCACGTCGACGCGCGTGTTCGTCTCGTCAATTGCTTCAATGGCAATGGCAACGTCAGGCCCGAGAACGTGCCGCTTGGCGCAATCGTCGGCGATTGCATACATGGCAGCGAGCGAATTGGATGGGATCATCGCCCGCCACCAGCGGATCACATATCC
>CATPCO010000060.1 GCA_955652925.1 uncultured Xanthobacteraceae bacterium
GCCATATTGCCAGTGCCGCGGATAACGTTGGCGAGGGAGTTGAAGATCCAGAGCAGGATCGCGCTTGCGAAGATCACGTTGGAATAGGTCAGCGCCGCGGCAAGCGAGGCGCCGGTGCCACCCAACGCGCCATAAAGCCAGCGTCCGCCGGCAAGCACGCTCAGCGTGAAGGCAAGCCCGAAAATTGCACCGATCGCGAGCGCGTGCAGCGCCAACGCATTGGCGTCGGCGCGGCGCCCCGCCCCGAGCGCGCGCGCGATGGCGGATGAGATGCCGCCGCCCATGGCGCCAGCTGACATCATCTGCATCAGCATCAGCGCGGGAAACACCAGCGCCACGCCGGCAAGCGCGTCGGTTCCGAGCTTGCCGACAAAATAGGTCTCGATCAAGCCGACCGAGGCCTGCACCACCATCACCAGCACATTCGGCGCCGCAAGCCGCAGCAAGGTCGGCGTGATCGGTCCCTCGATCAGCAGCCGCGTGCGTGGATCGAACTGGGTCGGTGCTACGCGCGCGGGCGAGAGCGCCTGCGGCGGCTCCTTTGCAACAATCGAGATTGCAGCAATCGAGCCATTGCAAGGCATGATGAATTCCGGCCGCCACGGCTTGACAATTAGCGTATCTACACATACATAGGCGCATATACGCCTTTGTCAATAGGAGAACGAATGAGCTCCGAGCCCGCACCCAAGATGCACAAGATGCAGGAGTGCATGTGTCTGGCGGTTCGTCAGGCGGCAAGGCACGTGACCCAGGCGTATGATCAATTCCTTGCGCCGGCGGGATTGCGGACGACCCAATTCTCCATTCTCGCCAAGCTCAAGCGCAAAGGACCTATGAGCATCAACGCGTTGGCGGCCGACATGGTAATGGACCGAACGACGCTCGGGCGGAACATCCTTCCGCTGGCGCGCGACGGCTTGATCACGATCGAGCCGGTGCCGTCCGACCGTCGCAGCAAGGAACTGCATTTGACCAAGCTGGGCGAGAAGCGCTTCGCGGCGGCATGTCAGGGCTGGATAACCGCGCAATCGCGTTTTGAATCCACCTTCGGCAGCAAGCGAACGTCCGAGCTGCGCGCGCTGCTGCGCGCGGTCGTTGAGAGCGAATTGGGCCGGCCGGAGGCGAAATTGCCGGAACGCCGGGAGCCGCGTCATCCGTAGGTTGGGTCGAGCGCTTTGCGAGACCCAACGCTCTTTCGCGGTTACTCGATGTTGGGTCTCGTGAAGAACTCGACCCAACCTACCCCGGATGGCGTTGCGGCGGTGCACTTGCCATGCGGTGAAAGACCACCTCAAGTTGTCCGGGATTGATGCCGATCGAAATTTCTTTGCGCTGTTTCGATCTCTTTCTTGTGCTCGAACGCCCAGCGCCCTAAGGCCTCGACCGGCGCGCGCAATGAATGGCCAAGCTTCGTCAGCTCGTAATCGACCCGCGGCGGTGTCGTTGGCGTCACGGTCCGCTCGATCAAGCCGTCGCGTTCCATGCTGCGCAAGGTCAGGGTCAGCATCCGCTGCGAAACCGTTCCGATCGCTCGCTTGATCTCGTTAAAGCGCAGCCGCCCGTCCCGCAGCGCAATCACAATCAACGCACTCCACTTGTCGCCGATGCGGGACATGATCTCTCGTGCCGGCTTGCACGAGTCGATGAGCGGAGTGTGCGGCGGATTCATCGGGGACTTATTTCATTGCGTGCGCAACCGGCGCACGAAGTCAGCAAGCGAGCGGCCGATCGCATCAGGGCTATCCTCCTGGAGAAAATGCAGCCCCTTGACGGTCACTTCGGTTTGATTCGGCCAGGCGCGGCAAAGCTCTCGTTGGCGACCAACCAGGATCGAACCGGGATCCGCATTGATGAAGAGCTTTGGAAGCTCGCTCCGGGCAAGCCAGGCGGCATAGTTTTCGACCACCTTGACCACATCGGCGGGTTCACCCTCGATCGGAATCATGCGCGGCCATGTCAGCGTCGGCCTGCGGTCTTCGCCTGGGCTGGCAAAAGGCTTGCGGTAAACGGCCATCTCTTCTTCGCCGAGCTTGCGCATGACCGAGCCCGGCAGCACGCGTTCAACGAAGATGTTCTTTTCCAGAATCATCCCCTCGCCGCTGCTGGACCGGAAACCCTGGAATACACGTCGCGCATTTTCCGGCCAGTCGGCCCAGGTGAGCGGGGTGACGATCGCTTCCATATAAACGATGCCCTGCATGCGATCGCGATTGCGGTTGGCCCAGTCAAATCCCATGGCCGAGCCCCAGTCGTGGACAACCATAATGACCCTGTCGCCCAGGCCGAGCTGGTCCCACAACGCAAAAAGATAGCTGCATTGCTCGGCGTAGGTGTAACGCTCGCGACCTGAGTTCTCGAGCTTGTCGGAATCGCCCATACCGATCAGATCACATGCGATCAGGCGACCCAGCCCTTCGCAGTATGGCATGATGTTGCGCCAGAGATAGGATGAGGTCGGGTTGCCGTGCTGGAAAACGATTGCCTCGCCGCTGCCGTGTTCGACATAGGCCATCTGCTTGCCGCTGACTGTGGCAAACTTCTTTTGTCCGTACGGTTTTGCAGAGATCGGCATCGAGGCTCGCGGTGTGGTACCCTTCATCACAACATTCTCTATCTAAACACTCATTGCAATTGCGTGGCTACCTGGGGAGCGCATATATCAGGTCGCTCGGCTACGTCCCACGGCAGGAGCGAACGCCCATGCGGACTAAAGAATTTTCCCGCCGCGCTATGCTAAAGGCATCATCGGCTTCGGCGCTCGCGGGCGTTTTTGCGGCGCCGCTTGCGGCTGCGCCGGCGCCGACCGCAGTCGACCCGACCTTGATTGCGGCCGCCAGAAAGGAGGGCTCGCTCGCGTTCTACACCGCAATGGAAATTCCCATCGCGCGGGCGCTCGCAGCGAGGTTCCAAGCGAACTACCCGGGCATCAACGTGCGTGTAAAACGATCGGGCGCAGAGCGCGTATTCCAGCGCATCGGTGAGGAAGAGGAAATTCGCATCCATGAAGTCGATGTGGTGTGCAGCACCGACGCAGGTCACTTCGTCCGTTGGAAGCGCGACGGGCTGCTCGCGTCCTACGTGCCGGAGGATGTGGCTCGACATTTTCCCCCCGCGCAGACCGACACGGATGGGATGTATGCAACTGCTTTCGCGCTGCTGAGCCCGATCGGCTACAACACGAATCTGGTCAAGCCTGACGAAGCGCCGCGCAGCTTTGCCGACCTGCTCGACCCGCGCTGGAAGGGCAAGATCGTCAAGGGCCGTCCGGATTATAGCGGCACGATCTTGACCGCGACCTTTCAGATCGCGCGCGAGCTCGGATGGTCCTATTTCGAGCAGCTCGCACAGCTGCAGGTCACCCAGGTCCAGTCGGCGTCCGAGCCGCCAAAGAAGCTGGCGGCGGGCGCCGCCGCCGTTGCCGCCGACGGCTCGGAGCCGGACCTGCTGCTGCTCAGGCAACAGCATGCGCCCGTTGAGCCGGTGTATCCAAGCGAAGGCACGCCGCTCGTGATCGCGCCGAGTGCGGTTTTCCGCAGCGCCCCCAGTCCCAACGCGGCACGCCTGTTTCAGAGTTTTCTGTTCAGTGCCGAGGGGCAGGAACTTCTCGTCCGTGCTTCTGCTCTGTGCTCATTTCATGCGCTTGTACAGGAGAGGCCCGGACGCCGCACACTTTCATCAATCAAGCTGATGAAAAGCGATCCGGTGGCCATGGAGGCGCAGAGAGAGGAGATCAAGGCGCGCTACAGCAGGATCTTCGGCCAGGGCTGAAGCTTGCGTTTTGCTGGCGGCGCCGTTTCAGACATCGTGCGCAGCCATCATCGCTTCGCCCATTCTGATGAGCCGGTCGCCGAGGCCGTCCCGGCCGATGCTCTGGGCGGTCACGCGTGCGCCCTCGAGCAGCAGGAACAATTCGTCCGCCAGCATCTCGGGCTCGGCAAGCTCGGCGGCCGCGCACAGATCAACAATGCGCTGACACTGCGCGGTCTTGAAGGCTTCGATGACCCGGCGCGCGGGGTGATCTTTCTCCGGAATCTCAACCGCCGCATTGGCCAACGCACAGCCGCGCTGATCGCCGCTCGCCACATGAGCGGCCATCTCCTTGAGCCAGGCGCGAAGCTGCGCGCGGGGGTTGCCGGGATGCTCGGCCGCAAACCGATCCCAGGTCGCGGTCGACTTCCCCGCCAGGCAGCGCAGATATTCTGCAACCAGCTCGTCCTTTGAGTCGAAGTGCCGGTAGAGGGTCATCTTGTTGGTGCCGGCCGCCTCGGCAATGGAATCGACCCCGACGGCCTTGATCCCATGGCGATAAAAAAGGTCCGCAGCGACCGCGATGATGCGCTCGCGCGGAGGAATTCTTTCATCTTTTCCGATGCTTGCGTTTTTTCTGGCGGCAGCCATGGCGTTTCCTCTTGACATAGGTGTTACCGGTCAGTACCTATATCGGTGTTACCGGTCAGTACCACAAGACCCGCTCTGATGTCCACCCCCTCTCTGCCCTTCCCTGCGAGCGCGGGAGGGGAAGCGAGGGGAAAGCAGGCACCGGCCGGACGCAAAGGAATAAGACTATGAAATGCAAGGCACTTTCAGCACTACGGCTCCTGCTCGGACTTCTTGCGTTCGCAGCCGGCAGCGACCAGACCGGCGGCCTCGGCCTCGTTCTTGCGCAGATCGAGGCCATCGGACCGCGGCAATGGCTCAACCTCATGGCCGGCACCATCGTCAGCGGCACGCCCATGACCCAGCAGATCGCCAGCGCTCTCCCGCGGCGCCTCCTTCCGTTCAGCGACAGCGGCACAACCGCTTAATAAATGTCCAACTCACGCCTTGGAGCAAAAGCATGTGCAATATTCTCTATATTAGCAGCAGCCCGCGCGGCAGCGCCTCCTACTCGAATCAGGTCGCGGAGAAAGTGATCCGCGATCTGCGCGCCAAGGATCCGGACGCCAGCTTGACCGTGCGTGACCTCGCGCGCGAGCCGCTCCCGCATATCGATGACGATTTCGTCGCCGCCACCCGAGGAGCGCAAGGCCCGAGCACGGACCGCCAGCGCACTATCCTGGCGCGATCCGATGCGCTTGTTGACGAGCTGCTCGCGGCCGACATCGTTGTCATCGCCGCGCCCATGATCAATTTCAGCGTCTCCACCACGCTCAAATCGTGGTTCGATTACGTCGCGCGCGCGGGGCGAACATTCCGCTACAGCGAGGCCGGCCCGCAGGGCCTCGTGACCGCCAAACGCGTCATTATCGTGAGCGCAAGCGGCGGCGTCTATTCCGGCGAGAACGCAGCATTCGACTTTCAGGTGCCGTGGCTGCGCAACATGCTGGGTTTTCTTGGCATGACCAATGTCGAGGTGATCCGGGTGGAGGGGACCGCGTTGGGTCCGCAGGCCGCCGAGCAAGCGCTGGCACGGGCCTCCGACCAGGCAAGCGACATCGTTGCGGGATTGGCCGCCGCGTGAATTCTATTGCGCCGCTGATGCAAGCCGCTCGCCTTGCCTGTCACAGCATGACGAGACCCAGTTGCGCCGCCTTGGCAACCGCCTCGGTGCGGGTATCCGCATCGAGCTTTGCGAGCACCGAAGCCACATGAAATTTGACGGTGTGAAATGAGATGCCGAGCCGGCGCGCGATGGCCTTGTTCGAGGCACCGTCGGCCATGGCAGCGATGACGTCGAGCTCGCGCGGCGTCAGCTGCGGGCGCTCCTTGCCCTTGCGTGATCGATCGAGCATCGGGCTTTGCGCCAGCAGCCGCGAAAGCAGGCCCGGTGGGACGACCAAGTACCCCGCACCGACTGTTTTGATCGCGCTGATGATATCGCGTGCGGGGGAGGCGCGTGGCAGAATGGCGTGCGCCCCCGCCTCAAGCGCCTCGAACCCCTCTTCGGCCTCGGGATTCTCAAGCAAGACAATCAGTCTTGGTTGATCGTGCCGGCGCCGCCATTGGGCCAGCAGCTCACGCGGCGGCGCATCGGCCAATACTGCACTGGGGAAGACGCGATCGATCAGCTCCCGCAATGAAGAGGCATTGTCGCGCACGCCGACGACCGCGACGGCCCCATCTTCCCGCAGCGCCTCCGTGAGATTCCTACGCAGCTCTTGATCCGCACAAAAAATTACGATCGCCGCTGAGCCTGGAATTGGCTGCCGGGATGTAGCGGTGCTGTTTTGCCGCATATCTTACGTCACGGGGCGTTCACCAATCACGACCTTGATCGCCTTCGGCGCGCCGCCCCGGGTCACCGTCAGATCAATAGCATTGCCGGCGCTTTCAGGTCCAAGGCGACGCATGACGTCACGCACGCGTTCGATCCGGTCTTCATTCCAGCCCGTGACGATGTCACCGACGAGCAGTCCGGCGCGGGCCGACGGTCCGTCCGGGTCAATGCTCACCACAATGAGCCCCTGAGCGCCGATCGAGGCGGGGGACGTCGACCGTGACTCGCGCGGCAGCGCCCGGAGACCTGCGCCGAGATAGCCGCGAACGACGTGCCCCTTTGCGAGCAGCTGGTCAACCGAACGATTGATGGTGGAAGCCGGGATGGCGAGCGCACGGCGGCGCGGACCGAGCACCGTCATTGCGGTGACACGTCCGTGCGCGTTGACGAGGGCACCCCCTTCCGCAGCCGGGCTCAGGCTCAGATCAAGACGGATCAGGCTGTCGATCGTACCCCCGCGCGCACTTCGCCAGGCGCCACCCACGAAGGCGACAATGCCGAGCGCGGCGAGCGCAGCGCCATCACGCGCTCCGAGCGCGAGAACCAGCTGCCCGGCGCGAGCCGGGGCATCCGTGATTTCAGAAAGCGGCAATCCGTCCGGTTGAAAACGAAGCACGGCGACGTCAGTGGTGGGATCCCGGCCTGCAAGCGAGGCTTCGACTTGCCGGCCGCCAGGAAGCGTCAGCGTGATGTTTTCGTCGCGCTCAAGCCTCTCCTCCGCGGTGACGATTACACCCGAGCGCCAGTGGATGCCGCTTGCGGACCAGCGGCCGGCGCCATGAACGGTGACGATGCTGCTTGCGGCGCGTTCGACAAGGGCCGCGATGTCGTCTGAAAATCCAACAATGGCGTTGCGGGTATCGGTCACGACCATTTCCTCCGGTTGCGAATGACTGGTCGCGATATGGCACCCGCGCAAGGCCAGCTCTACTAGCCGGATGGCGGGGGGCTATGCTTCGTCCGCCATTGCGGGGCCTCTCAGCAGCCCCGTAGCGGCTTCGGTCAGCCGCCAAGACCCGCGATGCTCGCGATCAACAGGAAGACCGCGTAACCGCTGACAAGCAGAGTCCGGATCCAGTGCGTTCTCAGAATCTTGTCCAGATAAGAGCTCTGTGAACCGAGCGGGTCCTCGGCCAGCCTGGCCTGCCATCGTCCCCATAAGAGCGCGGTCAGAATGAGTGCAAGCATCTGACAGATCAATGCACCATAAATTGCCCAGGACGGCGTATTCGCCGGGTGATACCAGATCAGTAGAATACCGCCGAGGAGCGCAAGACCGATCGGCACAAAGATCCAGTACGGAAGCTTGTGCCAATGGGCGCTTTGAATCGTGTGGAAGCTCGCTGCATCAACCAGTTTCCATGACCGAAAGATATCGATTTCGTGCGCCCAGATCGTACCGGCGTTGTAGAATGCAAGCGACAGATTGAGGAGAAGGAATGCCGGCGGATCGAGTCTCATGCGGGAGTCATAACATAGCCGTGCCTATCAGCTCGCGAGCTCCGCGCGGCGCTGTTGCAGAAAACCGCGCACGGCGGGATCGGATTCGAGCCCAGTGGCGATGTCAAAAGCGTGACGCGCCGCTTCGATGTCGCCCGCCCGCGCCAGCAGTCCCGCTCGTGCTGCCCAGTACGGTTGATAGTCGGCCAGCCGTGCATCGCCCGACCAGCGGTCAAGCTCCGCGAGGCCCGCGCGTGCGCCCCTGGTCTCAGCGATGGCAATGGCGCGATTGATGGCGACGACGGGTGAGCCGGTCATCGCAAGGAGCGCGTCATAGATCCGCTCGATGGCGTGCCAATCGGATCGCCCGGTCAGCCGCCGGATGACATGGGCGGACTGAACCGCAGCCTCGAGCTGATAGCGCCCGGTTGGTCCCCGCACGCTCGCGCGCTGCAAGAGCGCTTCCGCCTCGTGGAGCAATTGCGCGTCCCAGCGGGTGGGAACCTGATCGGCCAAGGGCACATACGCGCCCTGAGCATCACGCCGCGCCCCCCGGCGGGCCTCGGCGTAGAGCATCAGCGCCAGAAGGCCGATTGCTTCCGGTTCATTCGGCAACAGCGAAACCAGGAGCCGGCCCAGCCAGATTCCTTCCTCCGCGAGATCGCGGCGCCGTGTCTCGGTACCTGCCGGGTCCGACCAGCCCTCGCTGAACGCCGCATAGATGGCGTCGAGCACCGCATCGAGACGCTCACGCAGCTCGCCTCCATCCGGAACACGGAAGGGGACGCCAGCGTCGCGGATCTTGGTCTTTGCCCGCACCAGGCGTTGGCTCATGGCAGCGGGTGAGATCAGGAAAGACGCCGCAATCGCCGCCGCGTCGAAACCGAGAATGGTTTGAAGAATGAGCGGCGCGCGCACGGCCGCATCGATGGCGGGATGCGCGCACGCAAACATCAGGGCCAGGCGATCGTCAGGGATCGTTTTGTTGGCCGCGGCCATTTCTTCCAGCTCGGCGGCGACCAGCCGGAGCTGATCGACAGCCTGCATCCGGGTGCGGGCGCGCCTTGCGCTATCGATCAGCTTGCGGCGCGCCACCGCCATGAGCCACGCTTCTGGATTTACCGGGATGCCGCTGCGCGGCCAATCGGCAAGCGCTGTTGCAAAGGCGTCGGACAAAGCGTCCTCCGCCCCCGCAACGTCGCCCGTGCGCGCGGCAAGAAAGGCGATGAGCTTGCCGTAGCTGCGCCGCGTAACTATTTCGGCGGATCTGCGGGCCTGCTCGTCGTCTCTCGTCATGGAC
>CATPCO010000061.1 GCA_955652925.1 uncultured Xanthobacteraceae bacterium
CGACGGCGATGGACAGGATTTCTGCCTCCGGCGGCACCATTCGAGACAACACGAAACCGCCGAGTGCACGCCCAACCATGGTCCGGTGGGCGACAACATTGCTTCGCGAAAGCAGGGCTTCGAATTCGCCTTCGCTCCAGGCGCGATGAAAACTGCGGGCGTGCAGCGCGGCGCACGCCTGCGCGTCGACGGGGCCGGCGGGCCCGACCACAGGCGCTCTGCGGGCAAACAGGCGGCTTGCGATGTGGCTCATCGGCGGGGGAGGCGAGCGGCATCCTGCGGCTGGGCGTCGGGCGCGCGCAGGTAAAGCGGCTTTGGCGGTCCAAACCCTTCACTGGCCGCGGCACCCAACCGCGCAACCCAGCCGACATCCGGAGCACCGCGCATATCAGCCAGGAGAGGAGGATCGGCGCCCTTAGGCCACGCTTCTGCGAGCAGATTTGCCGCGGAGCCGACAATGCGTGTTGGCCCTGCGATCGCTGCCCGCGTCGCGTCGCGCAAGCTGGCGATGCGCGGCGCAACCAGGGTACGTCCCCCGGTGCCGAAAATCTGGAAGTAGACGTGATCGTGGCGCGCATCAATTGCCGCGACAACGTGCGTGGTATCATCCTCGGCGATCAGGGGCGCTGCAAAGCCGGCAAGCGTGGAGAGCCCGATCGCCGGCTTGCCCGACGCGAGCGCGATGGCGCGGCAGGCGGATATTCCAACGCGAAGACCTGTGAAGCTTCCGGGCCCGGTCGTCACGGCAATGCGGTCGAGGTCGGCAAACGCAATCGCGGCAGCATCCATGACGCGCGCGACGAGGGGCATCAGAGCCTCGGCATGGCCGCGCGTCATGGCAAGCGTCTCGTGCGCGATGATACCTCCGCGGCTCGTATCGAGCACGGCGGCCGCGCAGGCATCGAGCGCGGTGTCGATGGCAAGAACGCGCATCGCTTACCTTTGCCGGATCAATGGCGGCTTCGGATAATTCCCCTCGGATACCCAGTCGTTCAGTCATCCCGGAGAATGCGCGCGGCAGGCGGCGCAGTCATGCGACCGGTCTGACCTCGATCACGTCGGGCAGATAATGACGAAGCAAATTCTGGATGCCATGCCGCAGGGTCGCGGTAGAGGATGGGCACCCGGAACAGGCCCCCTTCATATCCAGATAAACAACCCCGTCCTTGAAGCCGCGAAACGTGATGTCACCGCCATCATTCGCAACCGCCGGCCGCACCCGGGCCTCGATCAATTCCTTGATTGCAGCTACGGTCTCGGCGTCCTCTGCTGCGAAAAATTCGTCAGTCTGGGCTGCCGATGTCTCATCGCCATTTTTGAGAAGCGGCGCGCCGGACATGAAATGCTCCATGACGACGCCCAGGATTGCCGGCTTGAGATGCTGCCATTCACCAGTTGCCTTGGTCACTGCAATAAAATCGGAACCGAAGAAAACGCCGGAGACGCCATTGAGCGCGAATAGCCGTTCCGCCAGCGGCGACTGCGCCGCAGATTGCTGGTCCCGCATGTCAAGCGTGCCGCTCGCCAATACCGGTCGCCCCGGCAGAAACTTGAGCGTTGCCGGGTTCGGCGTCGACTCGGTTTGAATGAACATGGCTGTCTCCTTGTGGTCGCGGTAGCGGACGGACCGATCACGACCGGTCCCTTGCTTCCTACCCTACTTAGTTGGCGCAAAACCGCAAAACTTCAAGCAGTTTCCGCCGGATTCCCCGCGTAGCCCGTCGCGCGGGTCCGCAAGACGTTATGACATCGTGTCGAGGTCCTCATCACTGAGGTGCCCGGGAACAATCGCGATCGGGATTGGAAATTCGCCTGCGGTCTTGCTGAGACCGGAAACGAGCGGACCCGGACCTTCATTTCCGATCGCGGCCGCCAGTACCAGAATGGCGATGTCCTCGTCGTCCTCGATCAGAGCAAGCAGCTCTTGCGTCTTCTCACCCTCACGAATGACGCGCTGCGGGGTGATCCCGGTGATGCTTGCTGCACGGGTGGCGTGGCGATCGAGGACCGCGTTGGCTTCTTCGTGCGCCTCCGCGCGCATAATGTCAGCGACCCCCAGCCATTGTTGGCCATGATCGTGCGTCTCGATCACGCGCAACATCAGCACGGTGGCCCCGATCCGAAGTGCGCGGCGGCTGGCGAAATAGAGCGCCCGGTCGCATTCAGGCGAATCGTCTATCACAACGAGGAATTTCGGCGAATGGCCGGCCTCGTAGCTACGGCGCTTCTTCTTCATGGCTTCCCGAGCCGCCCCGCGGAAAACGAAATTCGCTCGAACAACCGCAAATCCTGCCACGTCGTTCGGGCAAGCTACAAGTCCCGAGCAGGAAAGATAGTTGCAGGTTTGTTGCGTTCGCGCCTAGCGATGCACCAAACCGACGATGTCCTTGACGGCCTTCATGGTTTCGGCGGCGATGACTTGCGCTCGCTCTGCCCCTTGCGCGAGTACCGAATCGATATGAACCGGATCCGCCATCAGGCGCTTCATCTCGGCATTGATAGGCCCGAGCTTTGCAACTGCAAGATCGACAAGCGCAGCCTTGAACGAAGAAAATTGTGCCCCGCCGAACTCTTTGAGCACCTCCCATTTGGCCCTCCCGGCAAGCGCGGCGTAGATACCGACGAGATTATCGGCCTCCGGACGCGACGCGAGCCCCGCTTCTTCTCCAGGCAGCGGATCGGGGTCGGTTTTTGCACGTCGAATTTTGTGCGCGATTGCATCGGCGGCGTCGGTGAGGTTGATGCGCGACTGATCCGAGGCATCCGATTTCGACATCTTTTTTGCGCCGTCACGCAGTGACATGACGCGCGTCGCGGGCCCCTGTATCAGCGGTTCGGGAAGCGGAAAGAAGGCTTCGCCATAGCCGTGGGCGCGGATTGAAGGACCAAAATCGTTGTTGAACTTTTGGGCGATATCACGCGAGAGCTCCAGGTGCTGCTTCTGGTCCTCGCCAACGGGCACGTGTGTGGCGCGGTAAACGAGGATGTCGGCAGCCATGAGTGAAGGGTACGCGTAAAGCCCTACCGACGCGTTCTCGCGGTCTTTTCCCGCCTTTTCTTTGAACTGCGTCATGCGATTGAGCCAGCCCAGGCGCGCCACGCAGTTGAAAATCCAGGCAAGCTCGGCGTGCTCCGCCACTTGGCTCTGGTTGAAAACGATGTGCCTTTTGGCATCAATACCGCAGGCGATGAAGGCGGCGGCAACTTCGCGCGTCGCCTTCGGCAACTCGGCCGGATCCTGCCACACGGTAATGGCGTGAAGATCGACGATGCAGTAGATGCAGTCGTATTTCTCTTGCAGGGCGACAAACTTCACGAGCGCGCCGAGATAATTGCCGAGGTGCAGATTGCCGGTCGGCTGCACGCCGGAAAACACCCGCTCTTTGAACGCCATCTGGTGAACCTCTGAGCCGCGCCGGTGAATGGCATGGCGTGCGCCTTGCGCGCAAGGGGCGGCGATTGCTTCGATCCTTTCGACGGCTATAGTGCGCGCATTCTTGTCCAGGAGTTGTTAGATGAATTCGACGCGCTTCGATGTGCTTGGCATCGGCAATGCAATTGTGGACGTGATTGCGCGCACGGAGGACGATTTTCTCTTCCGGCAGAAGATGCGCAAGGGAGGCATGCAACTGATCACCGAGGCCGACGCGACGCGAATTTATGACGCCATGGGTCCGGCGGTGGAGGTATCGGGAGGATCGGCGGCAAATACGGTCGTCGGCGCCGCCAGTCTGGGCGCACGCGCAGCATTCATCGGCAAGGTCAAGGATGACGAGCTCGGCCGCGTGTTCGCCCATGACATCCGCGCGGCGGGAGTTTGCTTTACAACGCCGCCCGCCTCGCAAGGTCCTGCGACGGCACGCTGCTATGTGCTGGTCACACCGGACGGAGAGCGCACCATGAACACTTATCTTGGTGCTGCCCAGGACCTGCATCCCAACGACATCGACCCCGAAGCGGTCGGCGCGGCCCAGATTGTGTATCTCGAAGGTTACCTGTGGGATCCGCCCCATGCCAAAGAAGCCTTTCTCAAGGCCGCCAATATTGCGCACGGCGCGAAGCGTGATGTCGCGCTTACTCTGTCCGACGCGTTCTGTGTCGATCGCTATCGCGCGGAATTTCTCGACCTCATCCGCAGCCGCACGGTCGATCTCGTGTTTGCGAACGAGCACGAATTGCATAGCCTGTACCAGACGGCGGATTTTGAAACCGCGCTCAAGGCATTGCGTGAGGATGCCAAAGCCGCTGTCGTCACCCGCAGCGAGAAGGGAAGCATTGTGGTCACTCGGGAGGAATCGGACGCGGTGCAAGCATGCCCGGTGGCTCGGGTCGTGGATGCGACCGGAGCGGGCGACCTGTTCGCGGCCGGATTTCTGATGGGGTTGGCGCGGGGCACTGATTACCGCACGGCGGCGCGTCTCGGGGCGCTCGCGGCCGCCGAGGTTATCCAGCACCTTGGCGCCCGGCCGGAGACCTCGCTCAGGGATTTGGCGCGGGAGAATGGATTTGATGTCTGACCCCGAGCCCAGGATTGGCAGCGCCATTAGTGCGAGCAATTTGTACTTCTCCACAGCCATCCACACGGGAATCGTTGTCTTGCTCGCCGCCACGGACCGCTCCCTGCTGGGGGGGGGCCGTTCTCTGTCAGCGAGCTTCAGGAGCATCCATGCGTTCAGAGCCAATTCGTCTGCCCAGCCGATTTCCCGTTGGAACCCGGTAGTGATCGAAGGCCGCCGCGCCTGCCAGGGGCGCCTGGATGTGCGTTCCCGATACCTTGAGTTTCCGGATGGAAGGCACGTCGATCTCCCCCTCGATTGACCGAGGCGGGGCGATGGGGGGCCGGAGGAGCGCCACCCGCCCGCGGGCTCGAAAATAATTTTTGAGCGGACGGGAACGCAATGCCAGCCACCGCGTTGGAGGTCTAACGCCGGGTGGAGTGCCCCCCAGCCCCCAACCCCTCACCCATCCGGCGACAGACCCTGGCCCTTCGGGCGCCGGGGTCTTCTTTTATGTTCCCCATCAATGGATTGGGGAAAACCTAAACGGTCACGGAACCGGCGTTGGTCCACCCGATTGAAAGGTTTGGTGCGTCCCAGCTTCGGGTTGCCATCGGCGCCGGATTGGCGGACCTCTCCTTTCATTGCGGACGAATCCGGCGCCCGTTCTTTTTCGGTCGAGATCACAAGCTTGTGAGCTTGCTGCCGGCGAGGCCAACACTGCTCGACGCCGGAGGGCGGACTCAGCTGCCACCCATAACGAGGTCGTCCCGGTGGACCATAGCCGCGCGACCGCCAAATCCCAGGATCGAAAGGATCTCGGCTGAGGGGCAACCGCGGATCTTGGCGGCATCCTCGGCGTCGTAGGCGACGAGGCCTCGCGCGACCTCCGTGCCATCCGGCCCCCGGATCAGCACGGCGTCCCCGCGTGCGAAGCTGCCATCCACCCGAATGACGCCCGCCGGCAAAAGGCTCTTGCCGTTGTGCAAAGCAGCAACGGCACCGGCGTCGATCGTCAGGATGCCCTTGGGCTCGAGGGTGCCTGCGATCCACTTTTTTCGCGCGGTAACCGGATTGGCGGGGGTGAGGAACCAGGTGCAGCGGGCCCCGGCGACAATGGCCGCAAGCGGGTGCGCCACCCGTCCCGATGCAATCACCATATGGGTTCCACCCTGGGTTGCGATTTTTGCAGCTTCGATCTTGGTCTGCATGCCGCCGCGCGAGAGCTGCGAACCCGCTGCCCCCGCCATCCGCTCGATTGCGGGCGTGATGCGCTCCACGAGCGGAATGAACTTCGCTTCTTTGTTCTCGGCCGGCGGCGCGTCGTAGAGGCCGTCCACGTCCGACAGCAACACCAGGAGATCGGCGCTCGCCATGGTTGCCACACGGGCTGCCAACCGGTCGTTGTCGCCATAGCGTATCTCGTTGGTGGCGACCGTATCGTTCTCGTTGATGACCGGTACGGCTCGCCATTCCAGCAGGCGCGCGATGGTGGAACGCGCGTTGAGATATCGGCGGCGCTCCTCGGTATCCTGGAGCGTCACGAGCACCTGTCCGGCGGTCATGCCGTGCTTGCCCAGGACCTCCGACCAGGTACGAGCGAGTGCGATCTGGCCGACGGCAGCGGCACCCTGGCTGTCTTCCAGTTTCATGGCGCCTGAGCCCAGCTTGAGCACGGCTCGTCCGAGCGCGATCGCTCCTGACGAGACCACGAGCATGTCGCGGTGTTCCCGATGCATTTGCGCGATGTCGTCGGCGAGCGAAGCGAGCCAGTCGAGGTTGAGCCGCCCTGCGATATTGTCGACCAGAAGCGAGGAGCCGACTTTCACGACAATGCGCCGGAAATCAGAGAGCGCGGGAATCTGGCGGGGCATTCGGCGATTGCTTGTCGGTGGGGTCAGGCAGGGGGAGGGCAATAATGCATCAGGGTAGCCATGCGGCTTTGTGCGGTTTCTTCGGAGGGATCGTACTGTTGGAATCTATTTCGCGCAGAATCGCGCGCAGGACCGCCGGCACACCATCGCCGGTTGCAGCTGAGACCGTCCAAATCTTTGCGGAGTCTTGCGCACTTTTCGCTGCACGCAACCGCATGGCATTGCATATCCGGGTTGTTTGCTGTTTCAATTCCTCCGAGGAGAGCGCATCCAATTTATTGATAGCCACGATCTCCGGCTTGTCGGCAAGGTCGTGTCCGTAGGCTTCGAGCTCCGCCCGCACGGTGCTGTAGGCGCGACCTGCGTCCTCGACGGTGCCGTCGACAAGATGCAGGAGCACACGGCATCGCTCGACGTGGCCAAGGAAGCGGTCGCCCAGTCCGGCGCCTTCGTGCGCGCCCTCAATCAGGCCGGGGATGTCGGCGAGCACAAATTCGCGGCCGTCGATCTCCACCACGCCGAGCCCAGGGTGGAGGGTCGTGAAGGGATAATCGGCGATCTTCGGCCGCGCTGCGCTCACTGCCGAGAGGAAGGTCGATTTTCCCGCGTTCGGCAACCCGACAATGCCCGCATCCGCAATCAGCTTGAGACGCAGGCGAAGCGTAAGCTCCTGTCCAGGCTGTCCGGGGTTTGCATGGCGGGGGGCGCGGTTGGTGGAGGTCTTGAAGTGAGCATTGCCGAACCCTCCGTTCCCCCCGCGCGCGAGCACGGTGCTCTGGCCGGCCTGCGTGAGATCGGCCAGCAACGTTCCATCCCCTTCGTCGTAGATCTGCGTGCCGGCCGGCACCTTGAGCACGGCGTCGTCGCCGTTCGCACCATGGCGGTCCTTGCCCATGCCGGCGCGGCCGTTCTTCGCCTTGAAATGCTGCTGGTAGCGATAGTCGATGAGAGTGTTGAGACCATCGACCGCCTCCGCAACCACGTCCCCACCCTTGCCGCCGTCGCCTCCGTTGGGGCCGCCGAACTCGATGAATTTCTCGCGCCGGAATGACACGC
>CATPCO010000062.1 GCA_955652925.1 uncultured Xanthobacteraceae bacterium
AGACTTTCGATCCGAAAGCCGTGTACGACTGACATGTGTCAGGCGTAGGATGCGCAAAGGCGCCGTGCAGCCCTAACGACAATGACAAAATGGTGCGGCGCAGTGCGCACGTGTCCCGCGTGGGCACGGCGCGCGCAAAGCATCGCGAATGTGGATAGTTGCCGGAACCGCCTTTGCCCACCCTTGTAATGATTCCTCATGTACCTGAAACCTGATCGAGCAGGTGGCGCGCGCGCACAAGATGCGGGCGATCATACATGACCCCATCCACAGCCACCGCCCCGCGGCCGGGATTGGCTTCAAACGCCGCGATGATCGCACGCGCGTTGGCGATCGCGTCGACTGTCGGGGTGAAGACTTCATTGATTATGGGCACCTGGGTGGGGTGAATTGCGATTTTGCCGGAAAAGCCGTCCCGTCGCGCTTCCTGCGCCTCGCGCCACAGCAGCGCGGTGTTGCGAAAATCGGGGGTGACCGTGTCCAATGCGGGCACCTGCGCCGCCGCCGCTCCCGCGAGACAGAGCGCTCGCGCCAGCCGGTACGGATCAAGGAAGCTGCCGTCATTGTCTCTGTTTGTCTCGGCGTGAAGCTCGGCTGAGAGGTCTTCCGCGCCCCAGGTCAACGCGATCAACCGTTGGCTCGCTCCGCCATAAGTGCCGGCGAGAAACAACGCAGCGGCCGTTTCGGTTGCGATCGCCAGAATCTTGATGCCGCCGTCAGGCAAGCCCGCGATTGCCTCGCGTACCGCAATCTTCGCGTCGGCATGGATGACACTTGCCCCCCCTTGCGCCTTCGGGAGCAGAATGGCGTCCGGCTGCGTCCACACCACGGCATCGAGGTCCTCGTCGATCAATCCGGTCTCGATCGCATTGACGCGCACGATGATGCGCGGACGGCTTGCAGCCTTGCACGCATCTTTGAGGAAATCAGCGGCGCTTTTGCGGGCCGCGGCTTTGCTCTCAAGCGCGACCGAATCTTCAAGATCGACAATCACGCCGTCGGCGCCGCTCGCCATCGCCTTGTCGAGCTTGCGGCCCCCATCCGCAGGCACGAAGAGGAGCGAGCGCATCAGGCCGGACGCATGCGCATAAAGACCTGGCGCCGGCATTCGGCAACAAGCTTGTTGTTCTGGTTGTAAGCCTGGTGCTGGAATTCGACGATTCCGGCGCCCGGGCGCGAGGTCGATTCGCGCTTGTTGATGACCTCGGTCGTGCAGTGGACGGTATCTCCCTCGAACAGCGGGTGAGGAAACTTCACTTCCGTCATGCCGAGATTGGCGATGGTGGTGCCGACTGAAAGATGATTGACCATGATGCCGATCATCAGCCCGAGCGTAAACAGCGAGTTCATCAGGGGCTGTCCCCATTCCGTTTCCTGTTCGCAGAAATGACGGTCGATATGCAACGGCTGCGGATTGAGCGTCATATTCGAGAACAGCATGTTGTCCATCTGAGTGACGGTGCGGGTGAGCGGATGCTCATAGAGGCGACCCACGACGAAATCTTCGAAATAAAGGCCTCCGCGCTTGTGACGCACAACCGTTTGATCGCTCATCCGCCATCTCCCCTTCGTGCTATCTTCGCTTCGGTTTACCACAATCGCGCGAATGGCGAATAGCTAGTCGCCGATAGACAGGGATCGGGCAAGCCCGACCCCCTAATCGCTACTCTCTATTCGCTACTCCCTATTCGCCATTCGCTTCTCCCGCGGCCCGTTTACGTTCCGTCAATCTTCCCAAAGATTTATGGTGAACGCTTTATTAAGTCTGCCGCTATAGGCTGCCGCAATGGGCGGTCTGATCGCCGCAAGCAGGGAAAGTTGCTCGTCGTGACGCGGGTCGTGTCATGATCGTTCGTCAATTCCTCCAATGGATGCGCATGGCGCCCGCAGCCGAGCGAGCCGATGCGACCGCGGCTTTGGCGCGCGCGTATCTTTATTCCGAACTGAGCCGGGATGATCGGGCCGCTGCCGAGGGCGCGCTCATCATGCTCCTCGATGACCCGTCGCCATTGGTGCGAGTGGGGCTCGCGCGTGCGCTCGCCTTCAGCGAAAACGCACCTCCTGCCGTGATCCTCGGACTCGCGGCCGACCAGCCGGAGGTTGCGGCCTGGGTGGTCGAGCATTCGCCCCTGCTTCTGGATGCCGATCTTGTCGACGCGGTGGCAACGGGCGAGTCCCGAATGCAGGCCGCAATCGCCAATCGCGCCGCCCTCCCCGCCTCGGTCAGCGCTGCGATCGCGGAGGTAGGGTCGGCGGAGGCGTGCCTTGTTCTGCTCGAAAACCCGCAGACGGAAATCGCCGCCTTTTCGCTCGATCGCATTGTTGTCCGCCACGGCCAGCTCGCGGCCGTCCGGGAGTCGATGCTCGCCCGCGACGACCTTTCCGCCGCCACCCGGCAAGCCCTGGTCGCGAAGCTCTCCCACACGCTTGCAGGCTTTGTTATCGCGCGGGAATGGCTCGAGCCCGAACGCGCCGAGCGCGTTGTCAAGGAGGCTTGCGAGAAGGCAACCATTGCGCTTGCGGCACAATCGCCCGAATGCGAGATCAGACCCCTGATCCGCCATTTGCGTGAAAGCGGTCAGCTGACGGCCGGCCTGATATTGCGCGCGCTCCTATCGGGCAATGTCGACATGTTTGTCGAGGCACTGGCTGAGCTCTCGGATTTGCCGCTCGCCCGTGTCAGGGCGCTCGTATACGAAAAGGCCGGCGGATTGCGAGCGATTTTCGAGCGCGCCAATCTTCCGGCTTCTACCTATGCGGCGTTCCGTGAGGCACTCGAAGCCATGCGTGAGGGCGGGTTCGATCCCGCCGGGGCATCGAGGCTCAAGCGGCGCATGGTAGAACGAGTGCTCACCCGCTGCGCCGATGAACCCGATGTCGAGACTGCACCGTTGCTGACGCTGCTGCGGCGGTTCGCTGCCGAGGCGGCGCGCGAAGAGGCGCGCCTGTTCTGCGATGAGCTTGCAGCAGATGAGGATTCCTTCGACCGGCGCGCCGCGGCATGAGGCTGAAGAAGCGCCAAGTAAGGCTAATTCCAGGTTTTACTTCGCGGCTTTGCCGATTGGTCATAACACCGCGGCGATAGCCTCTATCCAGCGCTGGTCCCCGACTCTTCGCGCAGTCGCATGAGCTTTCCATGGATGCAGCAAGGCCAGGGAGTGATTGTGAAGTCGCCGTGATCGGTGCCGGCCCCTATGGGCTGGCGGTCGCCGCGCATCTGAAAGCCTGCGATATCAGCGTGCGCGTCTTCGGGCAGCCGATGGCATTCTGGCGCAACAATATGCCCGCCGGGATGAAGCTTCAGTCGCCCTGGCATGCGAGCCACATCGCGCATCCTCAGGGTAAATTTTCGCTCGACGTCTTCGCCCATCAACATGCCTTGCCAGCGCCGCGGCCACAGCAACCGCTGGAGCAGTTCATTCGTTACGGCGAGTGGTTTTCGTGTCAGACCGTCCCCGATCTCGAACGCGTCACGGTCAGACGCATTGAGCACATCGGTAGCGGCTTCTGTCTGGCTCTGGAGAATGGCGAAACAGTCCAAGCACGGCGCATCGTTTTGGCGTTGGGTCTCGCCAATCATGAATTTATTCCGCCGCAATTCAATGGCTTGCCGTCGGCCGTGGTGAGCCACAGCGGCTTCCACACAGATTTTGCGCCATGGCGCGGACGCAGGGTCGCAGTGATCGGGCGCGGCCAGAGCGCCTGCGAATCGGCCGCTCTGCTGCATGAGGCGGGAAGCGAGGTCGACATCGTCTCGCGCGGCGACATCAACTGGGCCGTTGATAACGAAGCCGACCCGCCACGCGGCTGGCACAGTCGGATTTCCACTCTCGCGCGCACGCCCGCGGCGGTGGGTCCGCTGCCTTTGAACGTGCTCAATGAAATGCCCGATATCGAGCACCGCATCCCCAAGCGCGCCCTCTCCTGGATCAACAGATGCAGTTTGCGCCCGCGACCCGCCTCCTGGCTCAAGCCCCGGCTGGCTGGCGTAGGGATAGAGCAAGGCCGTCAAATTCTCAGTGTCACGGTGAAAGGGACTCAGGTTGTTCTGCAACTCAATACGGGGTCGCGAGTCTATGATCATGTCTTCCTTGCCACCGGCTACAAGGTCGATGTTTCCAGGTTCAAACTCTTGCCGGCCGACCTGCGGCATAAAATCGCCTGCGCGGATAGCTCTCCCATGCTGGGTGACGGATTCGAATCCACAGTACCGGGACTGCATTTTGTCGGGCCCAGCTCCGTTGCGAGCTACGGTCCGCTGATGCGCTTCATTGCCGGCACAGGTTACGCAGCGCGCAGCATCACCCAGATTCATTTGGCACAGACCGCCCGTGCCAAGCTTGAACGGCTCTACTGGCGGCAATCCGATTTTCTCGGCAATCCGTCGGAGGAGACCTTGCGGCCGTAGCGGGTGCCTGACCGTCAAAGGCTAAGCAGGAGGATCGAACAACTCGCGACCTCGCTGCGCTGTGAGCGCACGAGCACCAGTTTAGCGCTCGAGCATGTTTCGGTCGTATGCGCTCACTTCCGTCATTGCCGGGCTTGACCCGCCAATCCATCCGCTTCGCAAAAAGAACTTATCACGAAGGAGATGGACCACCCGAACTCGGGTATACCCGAGTTCGGGCACCTCAAGTTCGCAAGTCGAGTAAACTCGACTTGCGTGGTCAAGCCCAGGGTCAAGCCCCATAGGCGCTAACTTAAGCCTCGCCACAAATCTCTCCGTCGTCATGCCCCGCTTTAAGCGGGGCACCCAGTAATCCCTGGACAGCGGATTGAGGGTAAAGCCGTGCCAAATGCGACGTTCCGTG
>CATPCO010000063.1 GCA_955652925.1 uncultured Xanthobacteraceae bacterium
ATCCTGGTGCCAGCGCTGCCGCCACCACTCAACCCGGGTGGCAAAATCGATTGCAGGGTAGGCGAGCTGCCAAGTCCGGCGCCAAAGCTCGATTACTGCGTCCTCGTCTGCGGGCCGGTAGCGGCGCAGCGTAAAAGACAGGCCGGCCATGATCTGCGACGCGTGGCGTCCTAGAGCAGGATGACTTTTCTTCGAATCGTCATCCCGCTCTAGGTTTTTGTCTGAGCATGTCCTTTTTCGCAAAACCGGTTTCCACTTTTGCTGGACATGCTCTATCGCTCGGTGAGCTTGAGCTCGATGCGACGATTGCGCGTGTAGGCTTCCTCGGTTTTGTCCGGATCGATCGGCTGGAATTCGCCGAAACCGGCCGCGACGAGATGCTGGGGCGATATGCCCTTGCTGATCAGATATTGCACGACCGAGATTGCCCGTCCGGCGGAGAGCTCCCAGTTGTTCTTGAATTGCGGATTGCTGATGGGCCGCACGTCAGTGTGGCCGTCGACGCGCAGGACCCAGGCGATCTCTCCCGGGATCTTTCGCTCGAGCTCCAGAAGGGCGCCGGCAAGGGCGTCAAGCTCGGCGCGACCCTCGGGCTTGTCGAGCGTGGCCTTTCCGCTGTCGAAAAATATTTCCGACTGAAACACGAACCGGTCGCCCACGATGCGAATATCGGGCCGGTTGCCGAGAATGGCACGCAGGCGGCCAAAGAAATCGGAGCGATAGCGTGATAATTCCTGCACGCGCTGGGCGAGCGCCACGTTGAGGCGCTGGCCAAGGTCGGCGATGCGGGACTGCGACTCCTTGTCTTTTTTCTCCGAGGCATCGAGCGCTTCTTCCAGAGCGGCGAGCTGGCGCCGCAGCGCTGCGATCTGCTGGTTGAGGACCTCGACCTGCGCCAGCGCCCGCGCACTCAGGCGCTTCTCGGCATCGAGCTGACCACTGAGCTCCGTGACTTTCCCCTGAGCGTTCGCCGCCCCGCTGCCGATGCCTTCGTATAAACCTTTGTAGCGGTCGCGCGCGTCTTCTGCCACGGCGAGACTGGAGCGAATTTGCGCGAGCTGTTCCTCGAGGCTCAATTTGCCGGTCTTTTCCAGCGAGAGCAGTTCAGTGAGCTGAGCGATCTGAGCGTTGAGGCGGTTGAGCGCCGTATCCTTGCCTGTGACTTCCTGCGTCAAATAGAACTGCACGACAACGAACACGCTGAGCAGGAAAATGATGCTCAGTATGAGCGTCGACAACGCGTCGACGAAACCGGGCCAATAATTCATTCCGCCGTCCCGGCGGGCGCGGGCAAGAGCCATGATTGTCCTATTTGCTCACGTTTTCGCGCACCATGATTTCGAGCAGGCGGCGGACCTCGCGATGCTGCTGGGCCTGCGAATCGACCCAGTCGCGGATCATCTGCTGCTCGGTGCGCATATGATGGACCAGCCCCTGGATGGCCTCGGCGAGATTCGCCATGGCCGTCGTGGTCGCCCGACTCGACCCGCCTTCGCTGATCGCCTCCCGCAAGCGCTCGATCGCACCCTTAAGGTCGGTTGAGGGCAGCCCCGTCGCCGGCGCGCTCCCGGCTCCAGCGTGATCAACGAGATCACGCACGGTCGTGGAGAGCCAATCTTCGAGATCGGTATAGAAGCGGTTCTGGGCCTGGCTCGTCTGCAGGTCGAGGAAGCCGAGCACGAGCGAACCGGCGAGCCCGAACAGCGAGGACGAAAATGAAATGCCCATTCCGCTCAGCGGCGCAGCGAGCCCCTCCTTGAGAGAGTCGAATATGGCACCGGCGTCACCGCCCGGCTTGAGCGAGTTGATGACGTTTCCAACCGAGCCGACGGTCTCGATCAGGCCCCAGAACGTACCGAGCAGGCCCAGGAACACGAGCAAGCCGGTCATGTAGCGCGACATGTCGCGCGCTTCGTCGAGCCGCGTGGCGATCGAATCGAGTATTCCGCGCATGAGCTGGGAGGAGATCGACATCCTGCCCATGCGATCGCCCAGGAGCACCGCCATGGGCGCAAGCAGCACCGGGGGACGCTCCACCGCGAGGCCGGGATCGGCCAGCCGAAAGCCATTAACCCAACTGACCTCGGGGAACAGACGAATGACCTGCCTGAAAGCGAACGCAATGCCGGTGGCAAGCACCCCGATAATAAGGGCATTAAGCCCGGGATTGGCCAGAAACGCGGTCCATATCTGCTTGTAAAGCACGACCACAACGAGCGCGCATAGAATGAGGAACACCAGCATCCGGACCAGGAAAATCCGGGGCGAGGAAAGCTTGAAAGGGTCGATGTCTTGCGCCATGGCGAAAGCCGGGAGCTAAGTCGCCTCACATTAAGGCAGGGCCGGGGCAGAGGCCAGTGTCAGAGGTCAGAAGTCAGATGTCAGAGATCAGATGTCACATGCCACATGCCACAGGCTGTCGGGGGTTAACCCTACCTAAACCCTCAGCTATCAGACCTCTGTCATCTGACATCTGACCTCTGACAACAGCGCCAGCATGTCGGCATGGATCGCCGCGTTGGCGGCCAAAATGCCGCTCGACTTGAGCTCAATCTCTCTTCCGTGGAGGTCGGTGACGAAGCCGCCTGCCTCCCGCACCAATGCGACACCCGCCGCTATATCCCACGGCGACAACCCATGTTCCCAATACGCGTCCAACCGTCCGGCCGCGACCCAGGCAAGATCGAGGGCTGCTGCTCCAAATCGGCGCAACCCCGCGACTTTCTGCTGCACGGCGGCGTGCTCATTGCGCGTAAGAATGACGTCCCCGCGGCTGGGATGCGGAAGCGCGCAGGCAACGACCGCCTGCGAAAGCTCTCTGCGTGCAGCCACCCGCAGCCGGCGATCATTGAGAAAGGCGCCTTTGCCCCGCTCGGCCGTGAACAGGTCGTCGCTCACCGGATTATAGACGATGCCCGCAATGATCGTGCCCTCCCGCTCGAGCGCGATCGAGATCGCAAAATGCGGGATGCCGTGAAGAAAATTCAGCGTGCCGTCGAGCGGATCGACGATCCAGCAGTGGGTCTTGTCGGTGCCTTCATGCAGCCCGCCTTCCTCTCCCAGGAAGCTGTAGCCGGGACGTGCGTGTTCGAGCTCGGCCCGCAATGTCTCTTCCGCGCGCCGATCGGCGGCAGTGACGAAGCTTGCGGGCCCTTTCACCGAGATCTGCAGCTGCTCGACCTCCCCGAAATCCCGCTTGAGCGCGCGGCTTGCCTTGTGCGCGGCCTTGATCATGACGTTGAGGAGCGCGGAGCGGAGCATGGCACAGGCGCAGGACAAACTGATTACGAAGGGGGGGCTCGATGGGAAAGCAGGCCGCGCTCTGCCTGCAACGTGCCGTCTCGTCAAGTATGGGAGGCGCGGGCCTCCTTGATGGCATCGAGCCAGGGTTTCGCCGCCTTCTCGGCCGCGGTGCGGATCTCCGCTGTTTGCTTCTCAACAAACAGGTCGAGCGGAATATCGCTGACGCCGCCGGCCTTGGCGACGATGTGCCATTTGATCGCCTCGACCGGATCGGCCTTGAGGCCGCGTCCCACAGCTAAAACGTTGGCCAGACGGTTTTGCGCAACGGGACTGCCCTTGCGCGCCGCTTTCTGCAGCAGCGCTGCTGCCAATGCCTCGTTCCTCGCAACGCCACTGCCGTTGAATAATGCAATGGCGTACTCGACCTGCGCATCCGTGTTGTCGGCCGCCGATGCTGCAGCAAGTAGACGCGCGGCCTGCGTCAGGTCCTGGGACACGCCGCGACCCTCTTTGTAGAGGGTGGCGAGCGCATACTGTGCTTCGGGATTTCCGGCATCGGCGGCGGCACGGAAGAGTTCTGCCGCGCGCGAAAAGTCCTGCGGGAACATTCTGCCCTCAACATAGAGGAGCGCCAGATCGTAGGAAGCAGCGGCATGCCCAAGCTTTGCGGCTGCGGCGAGGAGTTTGGCGCCCTCTTCTGCATTCACCGCCCCCGCGCGCCCGCCCAGGCGAAAGAGGGCAAGCGCGAACATCGCTTCCCGATCGCCCCGGTCGGCGGCAAGGCCATACCATTGCGCGGACTTTTTGTCGTCGCGGTCCACGCCGAAGCCATTGCCATAGAGCTCGCCCAGCAAGGTCATCGCCTTGATATCATTCTTCTCCTCGACCCGCCGCGTCGCGATCGCAAATGCCGTCATGTAGTAGCCGCGCTGGAAGGCGCCGTAAGCCAGGTCCGGATTGCGCCCCGAGAGCGCCACGGGCTGTTGCGCGGGCGTGGGAGCAGCACCCTGAGATGCGGCGGGTTTGGATGCTGCCGGCTTCGCAGGCGATGGGTCTGGGGTTGCTGGATTTGGGGTTGTTCTCGGCGCGGGCTTGACGGTGGCGCGCGGGGCCGGCGGGGTGAGCTGCACTTGAGCCTCGGCGGCGCACGTGAACCACCATGCGGCGCCCAATGCGAGAAGCGGCGCTCCGAGACGGCGGCCTTTTGTCACGGCGTCCTCTCGGCGATGCGCCTTGCTGCATCGGCCAGGGCCGCGCCACATCCACGTCGGTCGGCGAAGATGAAGTCACCAACTGCGACGAAGTCAGCTCCCGCTGCCGCGAGTGGGTTCACCTCGTCCAGGGAAACAGCAAATCCGACACAGGGGATCTCGAACAGCTCCGCCCACCAAGCCACCCGGTCCGATACCGCGGCGAAAGAGCGCTGCCCTCCCGGCGCGTCGGGCTCTCCGAACATGACGTAATCGGCACCAGCCTCGCCCGCGACCATGGCGTCATGGCGGGTTCGAAGCGCGCCGCAACCGACAATGCGTCCGGGCTTGAGCTTTGCAAGCGCGATGTTGAGCGAGGTAATACCCTCGACATGTGCGCCATCCGCGTGCGCCTCGAGCGCAAGCTCGGGATACCCGTCGAGAACAAGTGCCATGCCCCTTCCCTGCACGGATGGGGCCACCGTTTTCACGTGATCGAATTTGGCGCGCCCGTCTCCATGCGGCAGGCGCAACAGAACGGCGGCGACGTCGGCGGTGCTGAGCGCTTCCTCCAGCACATCGACGGCCCCCGAAAATTGCGCCGGCGCTATGAGATAAAGGCGCGGCACAGGGCGCCGCGGTTCGGCTGCTTTTGCTCCAGATCTCATGGAATTCGATTGCCCCCGCAATCGGGCGGAAAGTAGGAGCGTTTGTAACTCATCAAGGCTACGAGAGGGTAAAGAGGAAGGCGGTAGCCCGCTTGAGCGCCGCGATATGCGGGACCGGCACCCGGATATCGCTTCGCTCATCCGGGCTACAATGACAGCGCTTTGTTGCCTTGATGGCGCCTTGATCCGGCCCGCTTACGCCGCGGCCGGACAGACGACGTTCAGAGATTTTGCGTCAGGCCGCCTTCTTCTCCAGATCCTGCTTCCATTGGCCGCGGGTGGCGAGACTGTTCATCATGGCACGATGCGTGAAGGCGCGTTGGGCAGCGGCAACATTCTCCGATTTGCCTGACCAGGCCTTCTGCGGCGCCGCCTGCAGCGCGCGGCCGTAACTAAACGTTAACCGCCAGGGGTGTGGGCCCAGCCGGTTCATGGCATCGAGATGAGCGGTTGCCTCCTCCTCCGATTGCCCGCCTGATAGAAACGCAATTCCGGGAACGGCGGCGGGCACACAGGCCCGCAGCAACTTGACGGTCTTCTCAGCAACTTCATCGACGCTGGCGCGGCTCTTTGCCTTCTTGCCGGCGACGACCATGTTGGGCTTGAGGATCATGCCTTCAAGCGCAACCTTCTGATAATAGAGCTGCTCGAACACTGTCTTGAGCAGCCATTCCGTAATCATGTAACAGCGGTCCGCATCGTGATCGCCGTCCATCAAGACCTCCGGCTCGACGATGGGCACGATATCTTCGTCCTGGCATAGCGCGGCGTAGCGCCCAAGCGCGTGCGCATTGGTCATGATTGCTGTGTAGCTCGGGATGGCCGGCCCGATATCAATAACGGCGCGCCACTTGGCGAATTTCGCCCCAAGTCCGCGATACTCAAGGAGCCGCTCGCGCAATCCATCGAGGCCCTCGGTGATGACTTCGCCAGGTGAGAAGGGAAGCGGCTTCGTCCCCTTGTCGACCTTGATGCCGGGAATGGCACCAGCCTTCGCAATGAGGGTAACGAGCGGAGTTCCGTCCTTCGCCTTCTGTCGAATGGTCTCGTCGTAAAGGATGACGCCGGAAATGCATTTGGACATGCCCTCGGTCGAGCGGAACAGCAGCTCGCGATAGTCGCGCCGGGTGTCCGGTGTGGACTCGACGCCAATGGCATCGAAGCGCTTCTTGATGGTGCCCGAGGATTCGTCAGCAGCGAGTATGCCGCGGCCAGGCGCTACCATGGCCTGGGCGACTTTGTTGAGTTGGGCCAGGTTCATGCAGACTCCTCCATCATTCGACGACTTTGATCGGATTGTGCCGCTTCTCCTGTGCTACGGCAAATGCCATCGCAGCCCAGTCATTTCACCTGCAGAATCGCTACTCCCGGCAGCACCTTGCCCTCAAGCCATTCGAGGAAGGCGCCGCCTGCGGTCGAGACATAGGTGAAGCGCTCGGTCACGCCCGCGGCATTGAGCGCTGCCACGGTATCACCTCCCCCGGCTACAGTGACAAGGTCACCAGCACCGCAGAGTTCCGCCGCGGCTTCCGCCACTTCAATGGTGCCGTTGTCGAACGGTTCCGTCTCGAAAGCGCCGAGCGGACCGTTCCAGACCAGGGTCTTGCTGCGCGCGAGCACGGAACAGAAGTACTCGATGCTGCGCCGGCCGATGTCCACAATCATCTCCGTGCCCGGTACGCTTTGCGCCTCCACCACATGCGAGGGCGCATGTGGTTCGAGCCTGGGCGCGACAACGACATCGACGGGGAGCACAATCTCGCGACGTTCGCTGCGAGCCTTGGCGAGAATATCGCGCGCCGTCGGGACGAGATCATGCTCGCACAGCGATTTGCCCACAGACTTTCCGAGCGCGGCGAGGAATGTGTTGGCCATGGCCCCGCCGATCACCAGCGTGTCTACTTTTTCCAAAAGGTTGCCAAGGAGGTCCAGCTTGGTGGAGATCTTGGCACCACCCACGATGGCGACCAAAGGACGCTGCGGGTGTTCGAGCGCTTTGCGCAGTGCCTCAACTTCTTCCTGCAGTGATCGGCCGGCATAGGCGGGGAGTTTGTGGCCCAACCCTTCGACCGAAGCATGCGCCCGGTGCGATGCGGAAAAGGCATCATTGACGAAGATGTCACCAAGTGCAGCGAGCTGTGCGACAAAGTCCGCATCGTTGCGCTCTTCGCCCGGATGGAAGCGCGTGTTTTCGAGGCAAAGCACGTCCCCCGTGCGCATCGCATTGACTGCGGACATGGCCGCTTCGCCGATGCAGTCGGGCGCAAAGGAAACGGGACGGCCGAGCACATCTGCAATGGCGGGAACGAGGGGCCGCAGCGAGGCCTTCGGGTCGCGTCCTTTCGGGCGGCCGAAATGCGACAGGAGAATGACTTTGCCGCCGCTGTCTGCAATCTCCCGAATGGTCGGGGCCGCACGCTCAATGCGCGTTGCATCCGTGACCCTGCCGTTCTCGACCGGCACGTTGAAATCGACCCGCACGAGCACGCGCTTGCCGCGCACATCGGCCTGGTCGAGCGTCCGCAACGAGCTCATTTCGGTACGAAGGCAATCAAAGCCGCAACTTCAGATCAGCTTGCCCATGGCAACCGCGGTATCGACCATCCGGTTGGAAAACCCCCACTCGTTATCGTACCAGGACATGACACGCACGAGAGTGCCATCCATGACCTTGGTCTGGTCGATGGCGAATACCGAGGAATGGGAATCATGGTTGAAATCGCTCGAGACATTCGGAACCTCGGTGTAGCCCAGGATGCCTTTGAGCTGCTGCTCGGACGCGCGTTTGACCGCCGAGTTGATCTCTTCCTTCGACGTCGCGCGCCTGGCGACGAATTTGAAATCGACAACGGAGACGTTAGGAGTGGGAACGCGAATGGCAACACCGTCGAGCTTTCCGGCGAGCTCCGGCAAAACGAGGCCGACCGCCTTGGCCGCTCCCGTCGAGGTCGGGATCATGTTGATGGCGGCGGCGCGGGCGCGATAGAGGTCCTTGTGGACCTGGTCGAGCGTCGGCTGATCATTGGTGTAGGCGTGGACGGTGGTCATGAAGCCTTTCTCGATGCCGACAGCGTCGTTGAGCACCTTGGCCACCGGCGCCAGGCAGTTGGTCGTGCAGGACGCATTGGAAACGACCTTGTGGTCTTTCGTGAGCTTGTCGTGGTTGACGCCATAGACAACGGTAAGGTCGGCCCCGTCGGCGGGGGCGGAAATGATGACGCGGTGAGCGCCGGCCTTGAGATGCGCGCTGGCCTTTTCCTTCGACGTGAATATTCCGGTGCATTCGAGCGCGATATCGACCCCGAGCTCCTTCCAAGGCAGCGTCGCAGGATCCTTGATGGCGGTTACCTTGATCCTGCCGTTACCGAGGCTGATCGAATCGGAGGATACTTTGACCTCGCCGGGAAACCGGCCGTGCACGGAATCGAAGCGCAGGAGATGCGCATTCGTTTCCACCGGAGCCAGGTCGTTGATCCCAACGACTTCGATGTCCTTGCGACCCGCCTCGGCGATGGCGCGCAGCACGTTGCGGCCGATGCGCCCAAAGCCGTTGATGGCAACCCGAACTGACATTTTCGCGCTCCTTGATCGAAGCCCCCGGGGGGCAGCACGCGTTAATACACATAATACTTCTGCGCGACAGGGGTTGCGCTTTTTTCCGCAGCGTTGACGCTGCGCCACGAAATAACGTAAAGGCCTCTCATTAACTGCTTGGTATCTCGGCCAATTTCGTCGTCGCAAGACCGACGAAATCATAGTGTATTTGGCCCCATGACCGAACAAAACGCAGTCGAAGCAGCCAGCAGGCGACTTGCGCTCGCGCTGGAAGCCCTTGCGGCTGCCGTTGAGCGCAGGCGCGAGGCAGCAAAGGGGGAAACGAACTTGACCGCTCAACTGCATGCGCTCGGCACCGATCGGGCCCGGCTTGCCTCCGAGCTCGACGTGGCGACGGCTCGGGTGAAATCGCTGCAGTCTGTCGATCGCGAGGTGGGGGAGCGGCTCGATCACCTTATTGCAACGATCCGCTCGCTGCTTGCGGCAGACGAGCCCGGATAAGTCCGGCGACGCATGCCCATGCCGCAGGTCACTGTAACCATCAATGGACGCCAGTTTCGCATGACCTGCGAAGAGGGCGAGGAGGCCCACCTTCGTGCCCTCGCGGAAGAGGTCGACCAGCGCGTTTCAAGGCTGCGCGCGCGCTTTGGCGAGATCGGAGATACCCGCCTCACGGTCATGGCCGCTCTTACGCTTGCGGACGAGCTTTCGGAGACGAAGAAAAGACTCCAGCAGCTTGAACCCGAGCTTGCAACGCTCAAGGATGCAGGCTTTGCGTCGGCTGATCGCGCGCGAGCGACACAGAGCGCGGTTGCAGCAGCGCTCAACGCCGCCGCCGAGCGCATCGAGAGCATTACCAGGCGGCTCAACCAGCTTGCTCCGGAGGAAGGCGTGCCGATGGGGTGATCCAACAGCGCGAGAGCGCTGGCGCCCGGTCCTTGCCTCATCGCACACATCATGTTTGAGATGAAAGGAATTCCGAAATAGGAAGGCAAAACCAATGAAGGCTGTATTCATCGAACAATACGGCGGCCCGGATGTGCTCAAATACGGTGACTTGCCGGATCCCGTGGCAGGACCGGGGGCGGTGGTGGTCGACGTCGTTGCCGCGAGCGTGAATGCCGCTGATTGGAAGGTGCGGCTGGGCCAATACAAGCCGGCAAAGTTTCCATTTGCGCTCGGGCGCGATTTCTCAGGCGTCATCAGCGCGGCCGGACAGGGCGTGAGCGATCTCAAGACCGGGGATGCCGTGTTCGGGGTTCTCGATGCCGGGCAGGAGGGCACATATGCGGAGAAGGTCGCGATCAAGGCGGTGATTGTGGCCAAGAAGCCCGACGCTATGTCGCATGTGAATGCGGCTGCGCTCGCGCTCACGGGTCTCACTGCGCTCAGTGCCGTCGAGGACACGTTGAAACTCAAGCCTGGGGAGACCATCCTGATCCAGGGCGGCGCAGGGGGCGTCGCAAGCTTCGCCATTCAGCTTGCCAAGCACATCGGCGCGCGGGTGATTACGACCGCGAGCGCGGCCAACCATGATTATGTGCGCGGCCTCGGCGCCGATGAAATCATTGATTACAACATTGCCGACTTCACGCAGGTGGTGCGCAACTGCGACGCCGTTTTCGATACCGTCGGAGGCGATGTGGCGCAGAAGTCCTTTGCCGTCCTGCGGCCGGGAGGGCGGGCAGCCTTCATCGCCTCGGGCGCGCAGGCACCCAAGCCCGAGCGCAATGACGTCACCGCGCTCCGACCGCCGGTCGCACGCGCGCGGGCACCGCTCGAGCGCATCGCGCAACTCTTTGAGAAGGGAGCCATCCGACCGCCCGAGATCAAGCTCTATCGATTGGCGCAGGCCGCCGAAGCGCAGCGCCTGAGCGAATCGCGCCATTTCAGAGGTAAGCTGGTCTTTCAGGTGCGCTGAGGCGCGGGTTTGCGCGCTCGATAACGCCTGAGAATTACGCCATAGCCACATCTCCCAGCCGGTACTACATTGGAAGCGCGGAGCTGCGAGGCGCGTCAGGAGCCATATCCCCGGGGCCTTATCGATCCTGAAGGGAGCTGTCCCTGACCGG
>CATPCO010000064.1 GCA_955652925.1 uncultured Xanthobacteraceae bacterium
CGCAGTGATTGTCTCGACGCCGCAGGACCTGGCGCTCATTGATGCGCGGCGCGGCATTGCCATGTTCAAGCGCGTGAACGTGCCGGTGCTCGGCATCGTGGAGAACATGAGCTATTTCCTCTGCCCGCAATGCGGCACCCGTGCGGACATTTTCGGCCACGGTGGCGCACGCCATGAGGCAGAACGCCATGGCGTGCCGTTCCTGGGCGAGGTCCCGCTGCACATGCGAATCCGCGAGAGCTCGGACGAGGGCCTGCCGGTGGTCGCAACTGAGCCCGACGGTCCGCACGCGGCTGCCTATCGCAGCATCGCCATGGCCGTGCGTGATCAGCTCGGGGCCGGCGGCCGTGTCGCGCCGAAGATCGTGATCGAGGGTTAGGAGAGGCACGCTTACTAGCGCTGCTCGCGGCCAGGCCACAATCTCGTAATCACGACTGCGTCGCGGGTGCGATCAATACGATAACGAATGACGTAAGCCCCTCGGCCAAAAGGCACAACCAGCTCGCGAAATCCGGACCGCGTCGCCGGCCGGCCCCGTTCAGGTGAGTCTGTCAAGGAGCGCGCGGCAGCAAACAAGGTGTCGACAGCGCGTTCTGAGACACGACCTCCGTGCGGCTCCAGAAACTGCCGAAGCCGATCGAGATCAGTTTTTGCCCTTGCTAAGAAGACAACTTGCACGTCGCAGGGGGTGGGAGTTCATCCGCCGTACCCCAGCTCCGAACCCATTCCTCTACTGCCGCGAGGGGGATGGCCTCACCGGTCCGTTCGTATTCAGCATAGGCGGCCTCGTCCTCGGCCCAAGCCTCGACATCGGCAACTGCACGCGCGAGCGCCCTCGCCGCAAACGTTTCCATCGATGTCTTGGCTCGAGCTGTAACGGTCTGCAGCCGCGCAGCCAGTTCGTCGTCGAGTTCGATGACTAGGCGCGTCCGTGACATAGGCTAATCATAACGCATATGCGACCATTTCGCCACCAGATTTCCCCTTGCGCGGGGTCGCTCAGCCGGACAGATTAGCGGCACTTGATAATGAGCTCCAATAAAACGCCCACCTGTCACCAAGGAGGACCCATGAAACGCCGCCAATTTCTCAAAGTAGCCAGCGCGGGCATCGCCGCGTCGGCCGTTGCGGCGCCGGCGATCGCGCAATCGATGCCGGAAGTGCGCTGGCGATTAACCGCCAGCTGGCCGAAGTCGCTCGATACGCTCTGGGGGTCGTGCGAGACTTTTTCGAAATACCTGGCGGAGGCCACCGACAACAAGTTCCAGGTCCAATCGTTCGCCGCAGGCGAGATCGTGCCCGGCCTCCAGGCGCTCGATGCCGTCGAGAACGGCACTGTCGAGGCTTGCCATACGGCTGCCTACTATTTCATCGGCAAGGACCCGACCTGGGCACTTTTCTGTGCCGTCCCATTTGGGCTCAACACACGCCAGCAGAACGCGTGGTTTTCCGATGGCGATGGGCTCAAGCTGATGAACGAGTTCGGCAAAAAGTTCAACGCCTACAGCCTCGTCTCCGGGAATACCGGCGCGCAGATGGGCGGCTGGTTCCGCAAGGAGATCAAGACCGTCGATGATCTCAAAGGGCTGAAATTCCGCATCGGCGGCTGGGCCGGCAAGACCTTGCAGAAGCTCGGCGTGGTGCCGCAGCAGATCGCAGGCGGTGACATTTACCCGGCGCTGGAGAAGGGAACCATCGACGCGGCCGAATGGGTCGGGCCTTATGACGACGAGAAGCTCGGTTTCTACAAGATCGCGCAATACTACTACTATCCGGGCTGGTGGGAGGGCGGCACCGCCAACCACTTCATGATCAACCTGCAAAAGTGGAATGAGCTGCCAAGAAACTATCAGGCGATCGTCACCGCCGCCGCGGCTCTTTGCAGCGTCGAGCAGACCGCCCGCTACGACGCTCGCAACCCGGCGGCATTGAAGCGTCTGGTTGCGGCGGGCACTCAGTTGCGCCCGTTCTCGCAGCCGATCATGGAGGCCTGCCTGAAAGCATCGAACGAGGTCAACGCCGAGACCTCGGCCGCCAACCCCGATTATAAGAAGGTATGGGACTCCATCCTGGCATTCCGCAATGACGAATATCTGTGGTGGCAGGTCGCCGAATACGGCTATGACACCTTCATGATCCGTACCGGCGCCCGGTCATGAACAGCCTGGGTCGCGTCCGTGACGCGACCCAATAAGTCCGTCCAAGCTCCTGAGCCTTGGGTCCTGCGAGGGCTTGACCCAACCTATGCTCGCGCGTAGCGACATAGGCTAAAATCTCATGGAGAAGCGCCAATGCAACGCCGACAATTCCTCCGAACGGCGGCGGCCGGTGCGGCGGCGACGGCCATTGCCAAGCCCGCAGTCGCGCAGTCCATGCCCGAACTCAAATGGCGGCTCACATCGAGCTATCCGAAATCGCTCGACACCATCTTCGGCGCTTCGGAAGCCTTCGCCAAGGCGGTTGCCGAAGCGACCGACAACAAATTTCAGATCCAGGTTTTCGCTGCCGGCGAGATCGTGCCTGGGCTGCAGGCCGCCGATGCGGTGCAGAGCGGCACGGTCGAGATGTGTCACACCGCCTCGTACTACTATTTCGGCAAGGATCCGACCTTCGCCTTCGGCACCTGCGTGCCGTTCGGGCTCAACAGCCGGATGCAGACCGCATGGATGTATTTCGGCGGCGGCTTGGAGCTGATGAACGATCTCTACAAGCGCTTCAACATCCATGGAATTCCTGCCGGGAACACAGGCGCCCAGATGGGAGGCTGGTTTCGCAAGGAAATCAAGGACGTTTCCGACCTCAACGGGCTCAAGATGCGCATTGGCGGGTTTGCCGGACGGGTCATCTCCAAGCTTGGCGTGGTCCCCCAGCAAATCGCGGGCGGCGATATTTATCCGGCGCTGGAAAAAGGCACCATCGACGCGGTCGAGTGGGTCGGGCCCTACGACGACGAGAAGCTCGGCTTCTACAAGGTCGCGCAGTACTACTACTATCCCGGTTGGTGGGAAGGCGGGCCCATGCTGCACAATTTTGTCAATCTGGATAAATGGAACGAGCTGCCGCCTGCCTACAAATCGATCCTGCGGACCGCCTCGTCCATGTCGAACGAGTGGATGCAGGCGAAATACGATGCCGTCAATCCGGCGGCGCTCAAGCGGCTGGTCGCGGCCGGCGCGCAGCTGCGCCCCTTCTCGCAAGCCATCATGGACGCCTCGCTGCGGGCGGCGCTCGATCTCTACGCCGAGGTCGCCGCGACCAACCCCGATTTCAAAAAAGTGTGGGAGGCGCTGCTTGCTTTCCGCAACGACCAATATCTGTGGTGGCAGGTCGCCGAGCTGACCTACGACAGCTACCTCGTGCGCAATCGCAACCGCACGTAGAGCGATTTCGGTCTCCGCTGATCTGTCTGCTCCTCCGTAAGTTGGGTCGAGCGACTGCGCGAGACCCAACGGTTCGTGTTGCGGCAGGACGTCGGGTCTCGTGAAGAACTCGACCCAACCTACCGGCTAGCGACGCTGTTGCGGCGGGCCGAATTCGATCGGCGGCGGCAGATCGATCTGCGGTATTTCGATCTTGACCTTCGAAGGATCAATCTTTGTTGCACGCTCGATCCAGTAGGTAACGGAGCCCGGCCAGAAAATGACAATGACCACAAGGATCACCTGGAGCACCACCCACGGGATTGCGCCCCAATAGATTTCAGAAGTCTTGATCGAAGCGGGCGCAATTCCGCGCAAGTAGAATAGTGCAAATCCGAACGGCGGATGCATGAAGCTCGTTTGGATGTTGGCGCAGATCAGCACCCCGAACCAGATGAGGTCGATCCCGAGCCGGTCTGCAGCCGGAGCAAGCAGCGGAATGATGATGAAGGCGATTTCGAAGAAATCGAGAAAGAACGCGATTACGAAGACGAAGGCATTGACGAAGATGAGAAAACCGACCTGGCCGCCCGGTAGTGACGTCAGCAGATCCTCGATCCAGACTTTGCCGCCGACGCCCTGAAAGACCAGGCTGAAGGTTCGCGCGCCGATCAGGATGTAGACCACCATCGCGGTAATCCGCATGGTCGTCGACATGCCCTGATAGAGGAGCCTGCCCGAGAGCGTGCCATAAGAGGCGGCAAGCGCGATCGCGCCGACCACGCCGAGCGCTCCGGCCTCGGTCGGTGTGGCAAGGCCCATGAAGATGGTACCGAGCACCAGAAAGATCAGTCCCAGCGAAGGGACGATGCCGCGCAGGGATTTGATCAAAAGGCGCCAGCCCCTGAGCGTGCGCGCCTCAGGCGGCAGCGCGGGTACGTCCTTGGGCCATAGCAAGCTCACGATGAGTACCCAAATACAGAACAGCGCCACCTGAATGATGCTGGGGCCGATGGCGCCGGCATACATGTCGCCGACCGAACGACCGAGCTGATCGGCCAGCACCACGAGAACGAGCGAGGGCGGAATGAGCTGGGTGATGGTGCCTGACGCAGCGATGACGCCCATGGTATGGCGCGTCGAGTAGCCGTATTTGAGCATGGGCGTCATCGAGATCACGCCCATGGCAATCACGGAGGCCGCCACAGTCCCGGTGATCGCGCCCAGAATGGCGCCGACGAAAATCACCGCATAGGAGAGCCCGCCTCGCACCGGTCCGAACAATTGTCCGATGGAATCGAGGAGATCCTCCGCAAGGCCGCAGCGCTCCAGTATAGCTCCCATGAAGGTGAAGAACGGGATCGCGAGCAAGAGGTCGTTGGAGATGATGCCGAATAGTTGGTAGGTCAGATTGCCGAGAAAGTCCGGCCGGATAAGACCAAGCTCAATGCCAATGAAACCAAAGAACAGGCCGGCGGCGGCAAGCGAGAAGGCCGCCGGATAACCGACCAGCATGAAAATAATCATGCCCCCGAACATCAGGGGCGCCATGTTTTCCCGGACGAAATGGATCATTGCACCGGCTTCTCGTACTCGTACTGCAACCGGTGATGATGGATGAGCGCCTCCACTCGCTTGATCAGCTCGGAGATGCCTTGCAGCGCCATCAAAGCAAACCCGACCGGAAGAACGAGCTTGACCGGCCAGCGTACGAGACCTCCCGCGTTCGACGAAGTCTCGTCGATGCGCCAGGAGTCGACGAACCATGGCCACGTGAAATAGACGAGGATGATGCAAATCGGCAGGAGAAATGTCAGCCCGCCGACGATGTCGATCCAGATACGGACGCGCTCTGAAACCGAGGAATAGAGGAGGTCGACCCGCACATGCTCGTTAAGCTTGAGTGTATAGGGGCCGCCCAGAAGCACCATGCCGGCGAACATATACCACTGCACTTCGAGCCAGGCATTGGAGCTCGCACTGAAGAGATAACGGCTCGCGGCATTGCCGGCGCTGATGAGACAGGCGAACAGTACAAGCCAGTTGGCTACTTCGCCGAACCGGTCATTCACAAAATCGATGGCACGGCTGAGCTTGAGCAGTGCCGCCATGCGTCCTCCCTGGCGCGCCACCCCGCTCACATTGTTGGAGCGGCGCGCCAAGGTCAATTGAAATCGCTGCTCAGCCGCCGGTGACGCTCATGTGGCGGGCGAGCGCCGGGCGTTGATGGCGGCGGTCGATAATGAAATCGTGCCCCTTGGGCTTGCGCGAGATGGCCTCGGTAATAGCCGCATGCAAAAGCTCGTTGCCCTGCGACGCACGCAAGGGCGTGCGCAGATCCGCCGCATCCTCCTGTCCCAGGCACATATAAAGCGTCCCGGTGCAGGTGACCCGCACGCGGTTGCAGGATTCACAGAAATTGTGCGTAAGCGGCGTGATGAAGCCAAGGCGACCGCCGGTCTCGGCGACAGTGACATAGCGCGCAGGTCCGCCGGTGCGGTAATCGATATCGTTGAGCGTAAAGCGCTCGCAGAGGCGCGCCCGAGCGATCGAAAGCGGAAGGTACTGCTCGAGCCGGGCCTCTCCGACATCGCCGAGCGGCATGACCTCGATCAGCGTGAGCTCCATGCCACGGCCATGCGCCCAAGCGATGAGGGCTGGAAACTCGTCCTCGTTGACCCCCTTGAGGGCGACGGCGTTGATCTTGACCTTGAGGCCGGCCGCTTGTGCCGCGTCTATCCCTGCGAGCACCTTGGGGAGCTCGCCCCAACGTGTGATGGCACGGAACTTGTCGGCGTCAAGCGTGTCGAGCGAGACATTGATGCGACGCACTCCATGGCTTGCAAGCTCACGCGCATATTTGGGGAGCTGCGAGCCGTTCGTGGTGAGGGTGAGCTCGTCCAGAGCGTCGGCGGCGAGATGGCGCGAAAGAGATGCAAACAACGTCATGATGCCCCGGCGTACCAGTGGCTCGCCCCCAGTCAGGCGGAGCTTGCGTACTCCGCGCGCGATAAAGGCGCTGCACAGCCGGTCGAGCTCTTCCAGGCTGAGAAGATCGGCCTTCGGCAGGAAGGCCATGTTTTCCGACATGCAATAGACGCAGCGAAAATCGCATCGATCCGTCACCGAGACGCGCAGATA
>CATPCO010000065.1 GCA_955652925.1 uncultured Xanthobacteraceae bacterium
AGCAAAAACGCAACTGTAATGCTAGCACTACTTTGGCAGATTTACCCACGCCACTGTTTTTCACGGCTTCGTCTTCGGCAGTGTGGGCATTGCTGAGATAGTGGTCGAAGAATGAGATCGACGATGGCGTGGCGTACGGCCGGCAGGCTAGGCTGAGGCGGCGGTCCGTTGATTCTTTTTTTCGCCCCACTTGTGTGAGGTGACGATGTTGCAGGAAGGCGTAGGCGATCATGGTCATCAATGCGTGACGATGAAGACCTTGCCAGGATCGTCCCTCGAAGTGATCAAGTCCGAGTTTTTCTTTCAACTGCTGATGCGCCTGTTCGCAAATCCATCGTGCCTTGATGGTGGCGGCTAGTCCGGCGCGCTTCATCCGACGAAAGCTTGCCAACGCCGAAACTGTAGCGCTGCGCGTCGTCGCGGCAATAAAGCCACGCCAAGGTTACGCACGTTGGTGTCCTTGACGACGTAGCACTCCGAATTTTCCCAGACCAACGTGCAGGGAGGTCGAAAACGGCGGCTTGATTCTGTAAGAACATGACCCGTCGACGGTCAATCTGGAATAGCGCATGTCCCCGGTCTCTCAGACGAACGAATGGGACGATGAAAAATGTCAAGTGCGGGTTCAAGAATGTCTCGACTTGTCTACTGAGCCTACCCTAGGTAATTCGTTAGTCTGCGGGGATGCGATCAGCCAAACATGGCCGGCGGGCGCCCTTTTGTGTGCAAACAGGAGCGTGCAGTGGCGGTACGAAAGCTCGATCCGGAGGGTGCCAGGCGCTTCGCACACTTCAGTCAAGCGGTCTTGGTTGAGGTTCCCGGTCCCACACTCTACGTCGCCGGTCAGGGCGACGTGACCGGAGACTTCGAAATCCAGGCGCGGAAGGCCTGGACGCAAATCGAGGTCCTGCTCAATGAGGCCGGAATGACGTTGACCGACGTGGTTAAGGTCACCGGTTATGTTGTCGATCGAAATTACGTTTCCGCGTATCGCGCCGTTTTCCTGGAAGTGATGGGCGAGGTACGCCCAGCGTCCACGCTCGTCATTTGCGATTTGGTGCACCCGGCGATGCTGGTAGAGATCGAAATTGTAGCTACGAAGAACTAGCACTATTTTGGCAGATTTACTCACGCCGCTGCTCGCTGCAAATCCATTTTCGGCAGTGCGGGCATTGGTGCGGTGGTGGTCGAATGATGAGTTCGAGGATGGCCTGACGCACCGCTGGCAAGGTTGGTTGCGGTGGCGGCCCGTTGATTCTTTTTTTTCCCGCCTTGCGGTTTTGAGCCGGCGATGCTGGAGGAAAGCGTAAGCAATCATGGTCATGAGCGCGTGGCGGTGGAGGCCTTGCCAGGATCGCCCCTCGAAGTGGTCGAGACCCAGTTCTTCTTTCAGTTGCTGGTGAGCCTGCTCGCAAATCCATCGCGCCTTGATGGTGGCCGCCAAGGTGCGCAGGTCCGTCTTCGCTGGCAGGTTGGCGAGATAGTATTTCTTCTCTCCCGACATCCTGTGTTCGCCGATGAGCCAAGCCTCGTCGCCTGGCAGATGTTGCTGACCCTTGTCCCTGATCCGCTGCGGTGGTCCGTCGGCAACACGCACGCGGACGGCGGCAAAACGAGCCTTGAGCTTCCCCTTCGTACCGGTGCGCCAACTGATGGTATGCCATTGGGCATTGGCCAGCATGTCTTCGGCCGGGATCGACAGAATGTCCGGGACGTGCCGTTGACGAGGACGACCGCGCTTGGCTACCGGCCAGACCATCTGCACATTGGCAGGGTAAACCTTGAGGTGCCGCGGAATCCCGACCGCCCAGGCTAGCTTGCGGGCCGTGAGCTCCTGACGGAACGGCGCGCTCATCCCATAACCGGCATCCGCCAGCACGCAGCCGAAGCGCGCTCCGGCCGCGATGACACGATCGATCTCTGCCAGAGCCATCTCCGGTTTTGTCCGTGCCGTTCGATAATCGGCCGGAACGCCCGCTCGCCTTAAACGGGCGCGATCACTCGTCCAGCTCTCGGGCAGAAACAGCCGCAGAGCCATCATGACCGGTACTTCGTCTCGCGCCAGCGTCAGCGATACCAGGGTCTGGCAGTTCGAGGTCTTGCCCAGCGCCGAGGCATACTGCGGAGCGACACCGACCGAATGCGTGCCTTTCTTGGGAAGCGCGGTGTCGTCGATCACCAGCACGGCATCGCTGCCACCAACGAGCCTATCCGCTTGAACAAGCAATTCTGCTTCCACCGGCACTGCATCCCAGACCCCGGCGGCAATGAAGTGGTGCAATTGGTCGCATTCGCCGAGGCCGAGCCGCTTCGCCATCGGCGCAATGCTCTTGCGATCGCCGGGACCGATCAGCCCAGACACGTAAAGCGGACACATTTGGCGCCGCGCCTTGTGACCAAACCGATCCAAAAACGGCTTGAGAAAGCGTCCAAGCTCCCTCTTCCAATCCGATGTCCTGCCAACCATGGTCGGCCCCTCCAAAAGCCGACCTCCCATGAGTCACAGAAAAACTGATTTGGGAATCCCGTCCCGCTCAAGATCTGCCAAAGTAGTGCTAGTCTACCATCCATGAGATAGCCAATGGCTTGTCGCCGGGGCTGGCCCATGCGCTCGCAACCGCCTCCTGAAATGCGGCGTCGATCTCAGACT
>CATPCO010000066.1 GCA_955652925.1 uncultured Xanthobacteraceae bacterium
CGCGCCGGACCCGCCGCGAGCGCGACAAGGATGGCTGCAAAGAGAATTCGCTTCATCGTTTTCCTCCTCATCAATCCAACACCTGACCGGTTTGCCTATTGTAACAGTAAACACAGAAGCCGCAAAAGAGCCGGCGTGAGGATCGCGGGCCGCATCCAATGCGTGGGCCGCCGGCGGGAGGCATATCGCTGAGGCCAGGCCGTCTGCAGCCTCTTGCCGTGATTGTTACTTGCAGCTCAACTCTTTCACGCCGCCGGAGTAGAGCGCTGCCGCATGGCGGTGACTGCGCGGTTGCGGCGCCACCCAGCCTCGATCAGGCCTGCGATGCCGCGCGGCATGAAGATGACGAACAGAATGAGCAGAATGCCGTAGATCGTATTCGCCGCTCCGACGAAGTTTGCGCCGAACCACACGCGCAAGCCTTCGGTCAGAGCGAGCGTGAAGAACGCCCCGACGGTGGGGCCCAGCATGGCGTACATCCCGCCTGCGATGGCAGCGAACACGATCTGGAGCGAAACGCCAATGCCGGACACGGTCTCGGGATTGAGATACATCAGGTACTGCCCGAAAAAAGCGCCGCCGAGCCCTGTGAGCGCCGCGCTGATCAGCGTCACGCGCAGCTTCTCGCGCGTCACGTCAATTCCGATCGCGGCGGCCGCCTCCTCGTCCTCCGAAATGGCTTCGAGCGCCTCCCGGCCGATGCCGGTATCAATCCAGCGCCAGACCAAAAGACCGCCGAGCCAGAGCAAAAGCGCGATGATGTAGAAGTAGCCCTTTTCCGGAAATTGCAGCGCGTACCAGGAATGGCCGACCGCCTTCTGCGTCATTCCCAATGAGCCGCCGGTGATGTCGCGCGCCGCCACGATGGTGAGCAGCACCACCTGGCCGAGCGCAAGCGTCACCAGCGCGAAATAGTGCCCCACCACTCTGAGCCGGAAACAGGGATAGCCGACGACGACCGCGAGCAGCACCGAGAGCGCCACAGCGAGCGGGATTCCGATCCAGGGCGTGAGCCCCTCATAATTCCAAAGCAGCGCCGGCACATATGCGCCCACCCCCATGAAGGCGCCGTGCCCGAGCGAGACAAAGCCGAACCGTCCCATCAGCGCCCAGGCGGTATAGATGAAGCCCCACAGCAGCGCCTGAATCAGGAGATGCAGAAAATATCCGGGAGTGACGAGGGGCAGCGCAACGAGAGCCGCAATGCCGAGCAAGGCAATGCGCGCGCTCATGGCGCGAGAATCCCGCGCGGGCGGATAAACATCAGCACGATGAAAAGCGTGAACGCCATCACATAGGACAACTCCACCGACGAATAATAGCCGCCAATCGAGATGATCTGGCTCACGATGAAGGAGGCGACAAAGCCGCCGATCATGTTGCCGAGCCCGCCCAGCACGCAGACCATGAAGATGAGCGGACCGAACGTGTTACCAATGAAGGGATGCACATCGTACTGCAGCGCAAGCAGGCATGCGCCGAGACCTGCGAGCGCGCCGCCGATCGCCGAAGTCACGAGATAGATCCGGCGCTGATCGACTCCCATGAGGCCCATGATGTCACGGTCCTGGGCGATGGCACGGATCGCCGTCCCGATATAGGTCCGCCGCAGAAAAAAGTAGAGCGCGACCGCGCCGATGAGCGCGACCACAAAGGCGATCAGCCGGGCAAAGCTGATGAAGAGGTCGCCCACCTCGATGATCGGCAGCCGCACGCCGATGTTGCGGAAATCGGTGCCGAAGACGAGGGTCGCAAAGCTTTGCAGAAAATAAAGCAAGCCCCCGGTCGCGAGCAGCTGGTTGATCGGCGCCGAGCCCAAAATGGGCGCAATGATCAGAACATGCACCAGCACTCCGAGCACGGCGACAATCGCAATCGCGGCCAGAAACGCGAGCGGAAGCGGCCAGCCAAACTCGCTATAAAGCCAAAAGACCGCGTACATGCCGCACATGACGAGATCGGCATAGGCGATCCATACGACGTCAATCACGCCGAAGATGAGATTGAGACCCAGCGCCAGCAGCGCCAGCACCCCGCCGAGGAGGAGCCCGTTGATCACCGCCTCGAGCAGAAAGATGTCCATTAGAGCCCCATATACGCCTTGCGGATGAGCTCGTTGTGCTTGAGCTGCGCGGATGTTCCTGAGAGTTTTATGCTGCCAACTTCGAGCAGATAGGCGCGGTCGACGACATCGAGAATTTGCTGCACATTCTGCTCGACAATGAGAACGGTAAACCCTTCGGCGCGGATGCGGCCGACCAGCTCAAACACCTGCCGGACCAGGAGCGGCGCGAGCCCGGCGGATGGCTCATCCATCAGCAGGAGCCTGGGACGCGACATCAGCGCACGCCCGATGGCGCACATCTGCTGCTCGCCGCCCGACAGCGTGCCGGCGGGCTGGCTGCGGCGTTCCTTCAGCCGCGGAAAGAAGTCGTACACCCATGCCAGCCGGTCGGCGAAATGGCGGCGCGCCTGCGGGATGAAGGCGCCGATGCGCAGGTTTTCCTCGACGGTGAGCCGCGGAAACAGCCGCCGGTTTTCCGGAATATGCGCGATCCCATGACTGACAATGCGATGGGCCGGAAGACCCGGGAGCGAGACGCCGTCGAACGTCATCTCACCCTGCGAGAGCGGGATCAGCCCCGATATGACCCGCATGAGGGTGGTCTTGCCGGCACCGTTTGGGCCGATGACGCCGACCGCCTCGCGCTCTTTCACATCGAGCGAGACATCGAACAGGGCGCGCAAGGAGCCATAACCAGCGCAAACTCCGGCCAGCGACAGCATCTCAGCTCGCGTGCGCGCCGAGATAGACTTCCGCGACCTTCGGGTCGCGGGCCGCATGCGCCGGCAGGCCTTCGAATATTTTTTCGCCGTGGTCAAGCACGATGACGCGGTCCACAACGCCCATGAGCACGCCCATGATATGCTCCACCCAGACGATGGTCATGCCGAGACGACGGCGAATGTCGAGCAGCAGATCCGCCGCTCGTTCCATTTCGACGGCGTCGAGTCCGCCCAGGCTTTCATCGAGCAGCAATATGCTGGGATGGGTCGCGAGCGCCCGCGCGAGCTCGAGCTTCTTGAGCGCGGCGGCCCCGAGGCCGTCCGTGGTCGCAGCCGGTTCAAGCGGCAGACCCACCATGGCCAACGCTTCCTGCGCGCGTTCGCGCGCTTGCGCACGATCGAGCGCGCCGGCTTTGCCGTAGAACGCCGCGAGCGCCACATTCTCGACGAGCGAGAGCTTGCGAAACGGTCGCGGGATTTGGAACGTGCGGCCAATGCCGCGCCGGCAGATCTCATGCGCGGGCAGTCCTGCAATCTCGGAATCGGCGAAGCGAACGGAGCCTTCGCTCGGCCGCAACGTGCCCGAAATCAAGTTGAAGATCGTGCTCTTGCCCGATCCGTTCGGCCCGATCAGGCCAAGGATCTCACCTTCGACCACCTCGAAGCTCACGCGGTTGACGGCCACAAACCCGCCGAACCGTTTGGTGAGACCACTGACCGCCAGCATCGATCAGTGCTCCGTCATTGCCGGATGGCTTCACCGCATCGCATAGATCGATGAGCCGGGCAGCGGCAGAACAGGGTCCTGGGTCTTGATGTTGGCCGGCCAGACCACCGCGATGTGCTCACCGGCAAATTGCATGACTGCGGGCGTCGAGCGCTCGTTCTGCCCCGCAAGCTGCGTACCGGGCGGATAGAATTTCACGCCGTAGCCCTGGATCGTGCCGCCCGGCGGGATGTCCACGTCAAGCGCCGCCTTGCGGATCGCCTCGGCGTCAAACCCGCCATATTTCTCCTTCGCGGCCGGCAGCACGTTGTTGAGCAGCACCCAGGTCTGATTGAAGCCCATGGACGCGTGCGGCGGCACGTCGGTTGCCTTGGTCTTGGCCTTGTAGCGCTCGACCATGACCTTGGTGAGATCGCCGATGCCGGGCGCGAGCGTCTTGGGATCGAGCAGCTGGGCGGAGACCGGATCGATGTTGCAGAAATTGTCGATGTCGGCGCCGAAGGTCGCGCGCAGCTTGTCGAGCTGCGAATAACCCGCGCCGTTGCCGATCAGCATCTTGAAGCGCAATCCGCTCTCGCGCGCCTGCCGCAGGAACAACGTGATATCCGGATTATAACCGACGTGGGAAATAATGTCGGCGCGGGCGCGTTTGAGCTTGGTCACCAGCGATGAAAGATCGGGCGCGCTCGCGGAGTAACCCTCGCGCATCACCACCTCGAAGCCCTTCTCCTTGGCGAAGCGCTCGCCGGCTTCACCCACGCCCACGCCGTAGGGTCCGTCTTCGTGGATGATGGCGACCTTGATCGATTTCGGGTCCGCTCCGAGCTTTGCCTTCGCATTCTCGGCGAGAAAACCAGCCGCCGCCTCGCCGTACTGATCGGAATGGATCTGGCCGCGGAAGACGTAACGATAATTGCGGTCCTTGAGGACCGAGGTCGCGACTGCCGTGGTGATCCAGAGGATTTTCTTCTGCTCCTCGACCTTGGCGGCGAGCGGCACCGCGTGGGCGCTGGAATAAACGCCAAGCACAACCTCCACCTTTTCCTGGTTGATCAGGCGTTCCACCTCGTTGATGGCGGCGTCGGCCTTGCTCTGCGAATCGGCGTTGATCGGATCCACCTTATATTTGCCGGCGACCCCGCCGCGCTCGTTGACGAGATCAATGGCGATCTGGGCTCCGATGGAGCAGGGAACCGAGCCGGCGGCGGCAAAGGGCCCGGAGAGATCATAGATCACGCCGATGCGAATCGGCTGCTCCGCTCCGGCAGCGAAGCGCTGTCCGAGGCTCAATGCGGCGAGGCTGACGGCGGAATTCTTCAGCACCGATCGGCGCGATATTGTCATGGCGTTCTCCCTGGCGGGGTTTCTCTCAAACCGGACCCTCATTGCATGATCGGAAACCAAATCGCAGGTCTTTGCAAGCACGGCCTCTCGCCGGACCCCAAACCGAGGCCGCAAAGCGGCACGACGCTGGTGGTTCCTGTAGGGGCGGATTTCAAACCCGCCCTCGTTCGGCATTCACGGTGTGTGAGGTTGATCCGAGCTTAGCCGTACGAACTTCGATTCAGCAGCGGCAATTCTCTCGCAGCGAGCCTGTGGCACAAGGGCGGGTTTAAAACCCGCCCCTACAAGCTTCGCGACTGCGATGCCCGATCAGAAATTTACCACCCGCTTGGGGGCTGCGGCCGGTGCTGCGGTGCCCGCGGGCAGATTGAACATTCCGCTGGGAAGACTTTCGAGATAGGCCAATACCTCCGACGTCTTCACCACGTCGGCATATTTTGCATTCATGTCGCACAAGTTGATGGCATGGCTCGCCTGCGAGCGGTCGAAGCAGCCTTCTTCCGCAAGCGCAACCCGGTAGTTGAGGCTGAACGCATCGATCACGGTCGCGCGCACACAGCCGGACGTGGTGGTGCCGGTGACAATCACACTGTCGCAGCCCAGCAAGGTCAGATAGCTCGCCATGTTGGTGCCGAAGAAGCCCGACGGCTTCTGCTTGAGCACCACGATGTCCTGTGGCGCGGGCGCGATCTCGGCAACGATATCGTTGCCGTCGACGTTGGTGGCAGGCTTGCTGAACTTGTCCTCGTCGGAGCGCCCGTTCTTCCAGATCCAGCTGCCGCTGTCCCAATTATCCTCGCGCCGCACGCCGGTGGTGTACATCACCGGCACGCCCTTCTCGTGACACTTGTCGATCAGGGTCTTGAGATAAGGCATCGCAATCCAGGCGTCCTCGCCGCAGGAATTGCGCCAGCGTTTGATCGATTCAAGGATCGGCAGGGGACGCTCGTCACAGAACGCGTAGTTGACGTCAATGACGAGCAGCGCCGGCCGCTTGCCGAACCCGCCGCGCGCGCCATAGCCGGAGGTTGCGAACACCGTCTTGTCACGCTCGGTGAGGAATTTGTTCCAGATGGGCTCTGACATGATTGCGTTCTCCCTTTCTCCCTTACTGGCTCGCGCGAATGCTTTCGACAAAGCTCATATCGATGATCTCGTCGTAGCCGACGTCTGATTTGAGAATGCCGGCGCCGCGAACCACCGCGCTCGCGGTTTTCCAGGCCTCTCTGCTGATCATGCCGTCCTTGCTCCACAACTGGTCCGCAAAGGAGCGGTCAAGCGTCGCCTTGAGGTCCTCGATGGGCATGGTCGGGAACTGCTTCTTGGCGATTTCGGCGCTCTCGTCTCTGTTGGCATAGAGAAATTTCAGGCCCTTGACCATGCCGCGCACAAAGCCACGCACCAGCTCGGGCTCCTTTTGAACGGTCTCGAGCCGCACATTGAAGGTGGAATAGGCATAGGGTCCTAATTCCTGCGGGATGTTGAGAAACGGCTCCCCCCAGATCGATTGTCGCACGCCCTGAGTGACGTAGGGCTCGGTCGTCTCGCCGATCTGCGCCTGCTTGCCGCGCACAGCGGCAATCACCGCCGAGCTCGCGGTCTCAATGAGCGTGACATCGCTTTTCGCATCGAGCCCCCACTGCTTGAGCAGGTATCGCATGATGGAATTGGGAGTGCCGCCGTAGGGACCGGGGGCGATCGCCTTGCCCTTGAAATAGCTCGGCCAGTTCTTGTCCGCGGGCTCGAACCCTTTCGCGGCCATGAAATAGACGTTGCCGCGATCGACGCAGTTCACGACAGCACGCAGCTCGGCACCCTTCGCCTTGGCGAACGCGTCATGCTCGGGCCCCCCGATGAAGGCAAAAGCCTGGCCCGAGAGCACCGCATTGGTATGGCCGCCGCCGGTCTCGATGGTGACGATGTTCACGGTCACATCCTCGAAGAAGCCTTTGGCCATGGCGATGTAGAGCGGCAGATAGCCGGTGCTGTGGACTGGCTCGGCGACCAGCACTTCTTTCGCCGCGGCTCGACTGATGAATGGCCGCCCGATCAATGCCGCGCCCGCCGACACCGTCGTTGCAAGGAATGTCCGCCTGTTCATGACGCCCTCAATCGCTGTTTGGGATTATTGCCGCACTCCTTTGCGCAGCATCCTTTCAAGCCACGAAACCGTCGCATACATCACCACGGCCAGGGTGGAGAGCACAAGCACCGCCACCCAGACCAGCGCGATATCGTAGGTCTGGCCGGCATAGAGGATGGCCCGGCCAAGGCCGTGCTGGGAAGCGATGAACTCTCCGACGATCGCCCCAGTGAGCGCAAGCCCGATATTCACCCGCAGCACAGATATGATCCAGGGCAGGCAGAATGGAACAACGAGCTTGCGAAACACCTGCATCCGGGTCGCGCCCAGCGAGTAGAACAGTTTTTCCCCGTCGGGATCGAGCGCCTTCACCCCGGCATAGGCCGTCAGCGTGGAGACCACGATGGTAAGTGCCATCGCAATTGCGACCTTGGACGAGAGCCCAATCCCGAACACCAGGATAATGAGCGGAGCAAGCGCGAGCTTGGGGATGGATTCGAAGCAGATGATGTAGGGTTGCACGACAGCGGCATAGTTGCGCGACCACCAGAACGAGAGGCCGAACAGCGAGCCTAGCGTGGTTCCCAGCAGAAAGCCGAAGATGGTCGATCGAAATGTGAAGCCGATATCGGTCCAGGCATCTCCGGTGGTGAAAAAGATCGTGAGCGTGTGGAAGATAGCGCTCGGCTGCGACCAGAAGAACGCATCAACGAGGCCAGTGCGCGCGCCGAGCTCCCAGCCCGCGATTGCCGCAACGAGGATGCCGGCCTGGGCGAGAACGAGAGCCCACACCGGCCAGTCCTTCTGAACAGGCAGGCGGCGTGCCGGGCGCGCTGCCGGTTTCGCGCTCTCAGCCGGACGCGCCGGTTGCAGGGCTGCTATATCACGGAGCGTGGGAGTGTCCTGAACCGTCATCTTTGTGGTCCTTGCCCGCGTCAGGCCGCCGCAGTCACGGGCGCGGATGGCGCCAGGTTCACGTCGAGCAGCTCAAGGCACCGCTCCTTGATGGTCAGGAACTCCGGTGCCAGCGCGCTGGTGCGCCGGCGCGGGCGGGGCAGATGCACTGGGATGCTTGCGATGATGCGGCCCGGCCGCGTGCCCATCACATGCACCTCGTCCGAAAGGTAAATTGCTTCCTCGACATCATGGGTCACGAACAGCACCGTCTTTCCGAAATCGCTCCACAACTGCATGAGCCATTCCTGCATCTGCAATTTGGTCTGCGCATCGAGCGCGCCGAAGGGCTCGTCCAGCAGGATGACGTCGGTGTCGAAAAGGAGCGTGCGCAAGAGCGCGGCGCGCTGGCGCATGCCGCCGGAAAGCGAGCTCGGATAGAGATATTCGAACCCGGCCAGGCCGTAGCGATGAAGCAGCGGCAGCGCGCGCTCGCGCGCAGCGCGCAGCGGTACGGACTGGATCTCCATGCCGAGCACGACGTTGTCGAGAACCGTGCGCCACGGCAACAGCAGATCCTTCTGCAGCATGTAGCCGACGCGCCCGATGGTGCCGGTGGCGTCCACACCGTCGATCAGCACGCGTCCGCTGGTCGGTTCGAGCAGGCCCGCGATGATGTTGAAGATGGTGCTCTTGCCGCAGCCGGACGGCCCAATGAGGCTCACAAAGCGGCCCTGTGGGATGGAAAGCGTAATGGGTGCGAGTGCCGCGAAACCGCCCGACGGCGTCGGGAACGTCATGCTGACGTTCTCAGCGTGAAGCTTCGCGACAGTCAATGACATGCACGCTCCGCGCGCGGTCCGCGATTACCGCAGTTATAACGCAAATGTCATGCCAAGTGAGTTCCTGCTTCACTCCGCCGCGATCTTGTGCGCGGCCGAGACGCCGCGCGCTTTCACCACCACTTTGATCGCATCGTCCACCCGGTCCTTGGCGTAGCGGATTGCGGTCGGCAGGTCTGCGAGCGGGAAGGTGTGCGTGTGGATCCTGGTGGCATCGAAGCGCTTCTGCGCCATGAATGCTTCCGCCCGATGGGTTGCGCTCTTGCCCTCGCCACGGATGCCGTAGAGATAGATATTGTTGCGCACGATGTGTGCGACATCGACCGGTGTTTCCTCGTGCGGGAAAGCGGCGAGACACACTTTACCGCCGCGGTTGACCATTCGGATCGCTTCATTGACGGCGTTGGGCGCGCCGGAGCATTCGAGCACGTAATCGACGCCTTTGCCGGCATTGAGCCGTCGCACCGCGGCGACCGCATCCTCCGCGCGGACATTGATCACGTGGTCGGCACCGAGCTCGCGCCCGATTTTGAGCCTGTTGTCGCGCGTGCCCGTGAGAATAACCGGATATGCCCCCATCGCTTTTGCCACGGCCACACCGAGGAGCCCGATCGGACCGGGGCCGGTAACGACAACGCTTTCGCCGGCGACGAGCCCGCCGAGCTCGGTGAGCCCGTACATCGCCGTGCCCGCGGTCACCACAAGCGTTGCTTCCTCGTCCGACATGCCGGAGGGAATGGCGACCAAGGTGTTGATGTTGTTGACCTGATATTCGCAGAAACCGCCATCGGTGGTGAAGCCATTGGCGCGGTGGCCCTTGTCCACGTCGCCGTAATTAAGCCCGTAGTTGTGGCAGGCCGTGTACATGCCCTCGCGGCAGCGCTTGCATTGTCCGCAACCGGCGTGAATTTCCACGGTCACGCGCTGGCCGATCGCGTATTCGTCCACACCCGGTCCGAGCGCGACCACGGTGCCCATGTATTCGTGCCCGGGCGTGAAGTTCTTGTTGAAGGGCATGCCGCCGAGAATGGAGGCGGGCGGACCGTGGTAGATAATCTCGAGATCGGTTGCGCAGATCGCGACCGCGTCGATGCGCACGAGCACCTCGGCCTTCTTCGGCACCGGCACCGGCTTCTCTCGCAACGAAAGCTCGCCGGGACTGCCGAGCACCCACGCTTTCATGGTCTGCGGAACGGGGAATTCGCTGTCGACCTTCACTCCGGGAGGGGCGTACATGGGGGTTTTCCTCGAATTGCATCAACACCGCAGGCGCACGCGGGTCATTTCTATTAGGTACTCGATTTTCGGGCGGTCGTCATCCCGGCGGCCAATTGCACCGCTGGGCAATCGCATATGAGCAAGCCGTACCCCAAACCGAGGCCGCAAAGCGGTACTACGCTGGTGGTTCTTGTAGGGGCGGGACCGGGGTCCCAAAAACGCAGCGTACCACTGAGAATGAACCGGCCTTATCACACCCGCGAATTATGCTTCGTCCAACAAAAACCTCGGCGCGAAGCCGGGGCTGCCTTAATC
>CATPCO010000067.1 GCA_955652925.1 uncultured Xanthobacteraceae bacterium
GATACCGCAGATCGCGAGCTTTCTTGTCCGCGTTGCGGCGGTCGCATGGTCATCATCGAGACCTTCGCCCGCGGCTCGACACCGCGGCACTGGCCAACGGCTACCGTGATCAGGATCGACACCTCATGAGTGCAGCTGCCGTTTCTCCCATCCGCCACCGAGCGCTTACTTGCCGATCATCAACCGGCCGCGCCAATCCTCGCTCACACGCGGCCCAGCATCGCATTCACGCCGCGCACATCTGCGCGAGACATCGTTATGGGTGATCAAGCAACATCGATCGACCCCACCAGCACGGCAAATCACCCAAGCGCCATGCCGCAGCCCTTCACGCGCATCCTCATCGCTACAATTAAATCGCCATAGCGACCACCATCCGCGCCTTACTTCCCGCGGGTTCGTTCTTTGGAGGCTTTCGGACGACGGCCCAAGTGCCTGCTCAGGCATCGCCAGGGGCCGTCATCCGAAACCCTTCACATTCCCGGAACCAATCTTGAGAGCTGGACGCGCTGCGCCGATGGCGATTAACCTCGCGGGTGCCAGGGCAAAGGTATTTACGAACGCAAAGCCGCGTCCCCCATGGAGTGTGAGTGGAGGAGAAACTCATGGCCGAGATCAAGGGTATCGCGCATTTCAGTATTCCGGTGAGCGACGTCGACAAGAGCACGAGATTCTATACCGAGATCGTCGGCTGCAAATTCCTGTCCGCGCTGCCGGATAAGAGCATCACTTTTCTCGATGCCGGCGGAGTCTGCGTGCTGCTGATCAAGCGCCCGGCGCCCATCAACAAAGAACCTCTCGAAATGTCGAATGGCGTGCATCATGCGTTCATGATCGACGCTACCGAATACCCATCGGCGTTGGATGGGTTGCGCGCGAAGGGTGTCGAGATCTTTTTCGAGGAAGACCGACGCGGCGGCACGATCGATGGGCCTCGCGCCTATTTCCGCGACCCAGACGGCACCGCTTTGGAGTTTATAAATCGCACAGCATATGCCGGCGGCAAATAGGCGGGGACCCTGCTTAACCTGTCTCTCTCAAGGCACATGCAAAAAAATGCCAGGTGCCAATAGCGCAGGGTCATCTCGACACGAAAGAGCGCCTAGCTCACGGGTGCTAAAGGATCTTCTCCATCAGGCCCCACCGGAGTGCTTCACTCTTGGCTGGCTGATGTCAACCTTGCACCAGCGCTCGTTCGGCATTGTCATCCTACTCCTTGGCGTGCTCGCGACAGCCCCGATAGGTTCGACAATACCAGGCCTTATGCTCGCGGCCGTTGCACTGCAAATGATCGCGGGTCGCCATGAGCCTGTTTTCCCGCAATTCATTACCACCCGAAGCTTGCCAACGCGTTATTTGATCCAGGTCGGTGGGCACGCTATTCCGATAATGCAATATCTTGAGAAGGCAGTTCATCCGCGTTGGCCGAACGCCTTTGAGGCGGCCAAGCACTTTGTTGGCGTCATGGTCCTGTTGCTGACTGCGGTGTTGCTTCTAACTCCAGTGCCATTGAGTAATATCGCACCGGCGACGGTGATCGCACTGATTTCCGTTGCATATTTAGAGGAAGACGGACTCCTGCTTTGTTTTGCCTTTGTTGCGGCGGTCGTCCTGATTAGTGTCGCGTCAGCGGCAGTTTGGGGAACGATCATTGGCGTTGCGGCCTTTATCAGCCGCATATTGTAGCATTCCGATGCAGATGCTTTGCGCAATCGCGTCGCTGCTGCCCTTGGGCCGTTCGACCCGCTCGCCGCTTCGATACGTGTCAAGCTCATGATTGAGACGAACTCGTCGCGAGCATTTCTGGTCGGCAGTAGCGCTTAAGCGCGCCCCCGGTGGCGATGGGAGCTTTTGGTTTCGATAATTTCGATCTAAGGTCCACCTATACCCTCGTCCGGATGACCCAATCCCATGTCCAACTCGAAGGAGGCCAGCATGGCTAGCTCCGATCGTCCCTCGTTTTTCGGACGCGACGACAGCCCCTTTGGAACACTATTCCGTGAGGTCCAAAAGACATTTGAAGACTTTTCGCGGCGCACCCCGTTCGCGCGGTTCACCTCGGACATTCCGTCGCCGAAGATCGACGTTGCCGAGAGCAAGGACGCAATCGAAGTGACGGCGGAGTTGCCGGGAGTTAATGAGAAGGATGTCGATGTAACGCTCGTCAATGGAATGCTGACCGTCCGCGGTGAGAAAAAGACAGAGCGTGACGAGCAGGACAAGGATAAAAACTGGCATGTGATGGAACGTAGCTATGGCTCGTTCAGTCGTGCGATCCCCCTTCCGTTCAATCCCGACCCGACGAAGGTCGAGGCCAAGTTCGACAACGGCGTGTTGCGCGTCCACCTGCCGAAACCGCCGGAGGTAGCGAGCTCGCAGCAAAAGATCGAGATCAAGAAAGGGTAACGCCGTCCGACTTTATACCGCATTCGGGGGAGTCCGATGGTCCCTAATCAACAGACATTGGCGGGCGGGCTAGGGAGGGCTCTTGTGTGCCGATATTGTTGCTAAAGTCTTTTTGCACGGGTGACCTAAAACTCTCCGGGC
>CATPCO010000068.1 GCA_955652925.1 uncultured Xanthobacteraceae bacterium
AGATCGCGTGCGCCGCGCTGAAATTCTCTCGCAGAAGTCCGAGGTCAGCGAGATGCGCCGCGAGGCTCTTGCCGTATCTCTGCAAGCCGAGCACGGCCTGGACCTTGGTTTCGGCGAGATGCGTCTGCAGCCGCACGTCGAAGTCACGAGCGAGGTCGCGGCAGGCGACCCAGAATTCATCCGAACAATGGAGCGGGATGGTCGGCGCGAGCGCCGGTGCAACGCGTGCGCGATCGAAGCGCCAACCCTGCAGAATGGCTCGACAAGTATTGATGCTGGGTTGGTAGGGGGCCGCAACCATCCGGCGCAGATCGACTTGCAGCTTCTCGGGAATGGACTCGAGCAAGCCCGGGAGTGCTTGAAAGACGCTGCGATCCGCCATCATCGGCGCGACCACCGCGCGCATGCCGACGTCGTGATAAGCCTGCGCGGCGGCTTCGATGCCTTCGACTGACGGAAGCGGGAATTCGACCATGAGGTCGTAGGCAGCGGTGCACCCGCGTCGAACCATCTCCACCGCCGAGAGCGCGGCGCCGAGATACTTGTCGGCCGTGTTGCGCCCGCCGTTGATGGCAACGGCCGAGCTGAGAAAGATTTCGAGCGGCAGGCGGTCGCCGACCAGTCCTTTGCCCAAGGCACCGTGCGCATGGGTGTGGCCGTTGACCAGGCCCGGCGCGAGCAGGCGATCTGGCGCATTGACGATCTCGGCATCTTGCGGAGCCGCCGTGCCCGGCGGAGCGACGCTGCGTATCGTGCCGTCCTCGATGAGAATGTCGGCAAGCTCGGCGCGGCGCGCTTCGATGTCGAGCACGCGGCCGCCGCGAATAATCATGCGTTTCATGACAATGAGGAGACCTCCCGTAGCCCGGATTGCGCGACGCGCGCTTCATCTGTACCGCACACACCACTCCATGTCGCGTCGCGCAATCCGGGAGATTGCCCCGGATTTTCGCGTGCGCTTCGCGCAAGCTTCAATCCGGGCTACTCCCGATTTTATTGACACGGGCGAGGTGCTCGCCGATCATCCTTGCAATCGCGAAAACAGGAGAATCCATATGACTCTGCGTGCGAATGCCTTTGCTTTCGGCATGGTGCTTATTTCGTCGGCATTGGGCAGCTCCACCTTCGCTGCGGATCCTGTCCGCATCGGACATGTGGCCGCGCTTTCGGGCGCCTCGGCCCAGTCCGGCGAGGCGATAACCCGCGGCCTTTCGCTTGCAATCGATGAGATCAACGCCAAAGGCGGCGTGCTGGGCGGACGCAAGCTCGAGCTCATCCAACGGGATGATGAATCCAGCCCGCCCAAAGGCCTCACCGCCGCGCGCGAGCTCATCTTCCAGGAGAAAGTCGACGCGATTTTCGGCGGCATCGATACGCCCGTCTCCCTGGCCATCGTGCCGCTGATGAACAAGGAGAAAAAGCTGTTCATGGGTGTTTGGGCTGCGGGCACCGGCATCACGCGCAATGGCGCCAATCCGAATTACGTCTTCCGTGTCTCGGCGGTCGATGACGACGTCGACATCAAGCTCCTGCGATACGCCCACGACAAGTTCGCGGCGAAGAAAGCGGGCCTCATGCTCATCAACAACCCATGGGGTCAATCAAACGAAAAAGGCCTGGTCGCTGCCGCCAAGGACGATGGGGCGATCACGATTGCGGGCATCTCGAAATTCGAAAACAACGATGTGGATATGGTGCCGCACTTGACGCGATTGAAGGATGCCGGTGCGGACGCCATCATCCTCGTGGTCAATGCGCCGCCTGGCGCGCAAATGATGAAGTCGCGCGAGCGCATGGGCTGGACTGCGCCGGTCGTGTCTCATTGGGGCATTTCGGGCGGACGCTTCCCCGAGCTTGCGGGGCCGACGGCGGGCGATGCCCACTTCATTCAAACCTACAGCTTCTTCGGCAAGCTCAGCCCGGTCGGCGAACGCGTGCTTGCAAGCCTGAAGAAAAAATATCCGCAGATCAAAGGAGCGGAGGACATCTTCTCGCCGGTCGGGACCGCGAACAGCTACGACGCCATGCACCTCCTCGCGCTGGGCATCGAGCAGGCGGGCTCAACCGACCCGGACGCGGTGCGCGCGGCACTTGAAAACCTCAAATCGCCCTACGAGGGATTGATCAAAAAATACGATCGCGCGTTCACGCCGCAAAATCATGATGCATTGGGCCCGAACGACTACATCATGGTGCATTACGAGGGCGACAAGATCGTTCCGGTGAATTGAGCTCGCAAGGCTCGTCATGCCCCGCTGCAAGCGGGGCACCCAGTAATCTTAGCCGGAGAACAGGGCACGACCGCAGCAATATCCCGGCCCGTGATTACTGGGTCATCCGCATACGCGGATGATGACGAGGATTGTATCCAGCTCCTCAAGTTCGCGGCCGCATCCCGGCCATCGCAGTCGATGACCGTTCCCCCATGCTGGTGAGCGCGGCAATCATTTCCGGGCTGGGGCTCGGCAGCATGTACGGGCTGCTGGCGCTTGGCTTCCATGTCACTCACGCGGTGTCGAACACTGTGAACTTCGCCCAGGGCAGCGCCATGATGCTCGGCGCAGTCCTCTGCTTCACCTTCTGGGTCACCCTGCACTGGCCGCTCGGCCTCGCCGTCATCCTTGCACTCGCGGGCTGCGCGCTGTGGGGCGTCATCGTCGAACGCATCGCAGTGCGCCCGTTCGTCCGGCGCGCTTCGAACGCCTGGCTGATGGCGACCGTTGCGCTCGGCATCGTGCTCGAAAACGTGGTGCTCTTTACTTTCGGCAAGGACCCGCGCGGCATGCCCGCGGGCGTGCTCACGACCAACTCGGTCACAGTTGCGGGCATCAGGATCCAATTGCTGCAGATTCTCATTCCCATTGTCGGACTTCTCTTCGCGGCATCGCTGCAAATGTTCTTTGCGCACTTTCGCCAGGGCAAGGCACTGCTTGCGGTGGTGCAGAATGCCGATGCCGCGCGCCTCATGGGCATCGATGTCGAACGCGTCGTCATGTTCGCATTCGCGCTCTCGGGCTTTCTCGCCGGCGTCGCGGGGATCATGGTGGCGCCGCTGTTTACGATCTCCTCGACCATGGGGACTCTGTTCGGCATCAAGGCGTTTGCGGTTGCCATCCTTGGTGGCATCGGCAATGCCCGGGGCGTGGTGGTGGCAGGACTGATCTATGGGATCGCGGAAGCGCTCATCATCGCGCTCGCTGGCTCGACCTACAGCCAGATTGTGCCTTTCGCCCTCGTTATTGTCGCGCTTGCGCTACGGCCGAACGGCTTGTTCGGTCATGCCGAGGTCAAGAAAGTATGAAGCTCGCCGTTATCGCGGTTGTCGCCGGCCTTTGCGCGTTCATTTGGCGCGCCAACGGTTACGAGCTTTACGTGCTCGCGCTGCTCGGCCTAACCACCATCGTGGGCGTCGGTCTCAATGTGTTGCTCGGCATGTCCGGACAGATCTCCCTCGGTCATGCCGCCTTCTATGCGATCGGTGCCTATGTCGTCGCTATTTTCACGACCAAGCTCGACTGGACGGTGTGGGCGGCTCTGCCGATCGCCGGGCTGATTGCGGGTGTCGCCGGTGTCCTGCTTGCCATTCCGGCGCTGCGCGTGCGCGGGCCGTATCTTGCGATGGTAACCATCGCCTTTGGCTTCGTGCTCGAACAGGGGAGCGCCGAATGGGAGACACTGACCGGCGGCTGGAACGGCCTGTTAGGCATTCCGATGCCGAGCTTGGCCGGATCTGCTTTTTCCGAACGCGAGATGGTTTTCACCATCCTCGCCTTGACACTCCTGTCGCTTCTTCTGTACGCGCGGCTGAGCGCGAGCCCCTGGGGCAAAGCCATGCGCGCGGTTCGCGACGCGGAAGTCGCGAGCCAATCCATCGGAATTGACCCGACGTTGATCCGAGCGGCCGCCTTTGGGATCTCGGCAATCGCGGCCGGGATTGCCGGCGGCATGTTCGCCTCGATCACCTCCTTCATAAGCCCTGAGTCGTTCCCGTTCCTGCAGTCGATTCTTTTTTTGCTGGTGGTGATGATTGGCGGCGCAGACCAGCTGATCGGACCCTTCGTAGGCGCTCTGGTGGTCGTGCTGCTTCCGGAACTGCTTTCGTTTCTGGCCGAATACCGCCTGTTGTTCGTGGGACTTTTGCTGCTGCTCGTGCTGCGGCTCGCTCCCGCTGGCCTCGTCGGGCTCGCGACTGGCCTGATCAAGCGGCGCAAGGTTGATTTAAAAGCTTCCGAGCGCGCAGATGTGTCGGACTATCTTTCGACCGGCAGCCACGCCGCGAGCATTTCGACCAACGATCTGTCCGTGAGCTTCGGCGGCGTGCATGCCGTGCGCAACTTGAGCTTCGATGGGCGCGCCGGCGAGATCACCAGCATCATCGGCCCCAACGGGGCCGGGAAAAGCACCGTTCTCAACCTGATCTGCGGCTTTTACCGCCCCGATCACGGCAGCGTAACGCTGGGAAAGCAGGACATCACGCGCTTGTCTTCCCATGCAATTGCCAGAGCGGGAATCGCGCGGACCTATCAGGCGAGTCAGCTCTTTACCAACATGACGGTCCTCGACAACGTTCTCGTCGCCATGCGCCGTGGCCATCTCACTCCTGCGACGTTGTTTTCCCCCGAGCGGGACCGAGACCGCCGGGAGCTTGCGCAGAGCATCCTCGCATTTGCCGGCTATGCCGGCG
>CATPCO010000069.1 GCA_955652925.1 uncultured Xanthobacteraceae bacterium
CCCGAAGCCGTCAGAGGAGCGCACCGCTTCTGTCGTCATGAACAATCCTCGGTTGCCATTCCCGGGCACAGGAGAGCGCCGGGAAGGAATTAGCCTCAGTTTTGCGCGCGAGGCAACGGCACTCATCGGCTGGTCAGGTGCGTCCACATCGGCAGCAATGATCACGATCCGGTACCCCGTTTGGCACATCTCAACGCAAAACATGTGACGGCACCACACATCAGGGCGATGCCGGTCAGGCGCTGTGTGCGCTTGTGCCACCTGGTCTTTCATAGTGGAAGATGAAGCGTTCGACGGGTAGGATGCGGCACCATAGGCTATCCGCAGGAGAGGACACCATGCGCGCTATTGCCCGAACGGCCTTGATCGCAGCAGCGCTGATGTTGCGTGCGAGCATGGCCGATGCCGCAAGTATCCGTGTTCTCAGCGCGAGCGCCGCAGAGCCGGCGGTGCAAACGCTCGCCCTGGAGTTCACGAAGGACGCCGGCCACGAGATTACCCTGACGCTCGGTTCTCCCGCGCAAGTGATGGAAAAAATCAAGGCGGGAGAGATTTTCGACGCACTGATTGCATCAGAAGGCGCGATGGATGAGCTCGACCGCGACGGCATCGTCAACCCGGAAAGCCGGATCCGGCTGGCAAGCAGCACGGAGGCTCTCCCAGATGCGCCGCCCTCCGGGGAGCCGAGCCCGGGCGCATCCAAGATCGTCTACGAGGGGGCGCTGATGTCGGACGGCACCGCACCGGAAGCCGCCCGTGCCTTCATTTTATTGCTGGCGAGCCCGGATGCCCGGTCCGCGTGGGTTGCGGCCAAGCTCGAGCCGGCGAGCGATCGCTGACCGCCCTCACAGCTCGGCCATGATCGCGCTCTCGTGCCAGCGGCGCAGGAATAAATGAGAAACGAGCGAGAGCGCGAAGAAAATAACGATGCCGCTCAACGAGAGCAGAAAAAGCGCTGCGAACAGTCGCGGAATATTGAGGCGATAACCGGACTCGATAATGCGGTAAGCAAGCCCTGACCCCGCACCCGCCGATCCTGCCACGATTTCCGCGACGACGGCTCCGATCAGTGCAAGGCCGCCCCCGATCCGCAAGCCGGCAAGCATATGCGGCAGCGCCGCCGGGAGCTTGAGCTCCCACAGCACCTGACTGCGCGTGGCGCCGTATAGCCGGAACAGATCCGAGAGGTTGCGATCGACCGAGTTGAGGCCAAGCGTGGTGTTGGCGAGGATGGGGAAAAACGCCACGAGCCAGGCGCAGGCGAGGACGGCGGCTTGCTGGGGTAGATAAATGAGCAGAAGCGGCGCAATCGCCACGATTGGCGTGACCTGCAGGATTACGGCAAATGGATAAAACGAATACTCGATCAGGCGCGATTGATTGAAGAGAATTGCAAGTCCCACCCCGCCGAGCGTCGCAAGCAGAAAGCCTTCGACCGTGGTGGAAAGCGTTACCAGGAGCGAGGCCGAAAGCAGCGGCCAGTCCGAGATGAGGGTTGCCAGCACGAGCAGGGGCCCCGGCAGCAAATAGACTGGTATTTGAGCAAGCCACACGACGCCCTGCCAAAACATGAGCGCGAGCGCGAGCACGCTGACCGGAAGCAGCGTACGAAGCGCGCGATCTTCGTAATCGCGCGTCTGCCGCTTGCCACTGCGCACGCTCATGGCGCCTCCGCGAGCGCACGTGAAAGGGTTTCCGAAACCTGCCGGCAGTATTCCACGTAGGTCCCCGATGTGCGGAAGCGCTCGTCGCGAGGATATGGCGCATCGATCGAAAGCTCGTTGCAAATACGGCCAGGGCGCGGCGTCATCACCAACACGCGTTGCGAGAGATAGACCGACTCGAACACCGAATGGGTAACGAAGACGACGGTCTTGCCGAGCGATTGCCAGAGCGCCAGCAGGTCGTTGTTGAGCCGGAAACGCGTGATCTCGTCGAGCGCGGCAAAGGGCTCATCCATCAGCAGCAATCCTGGCTCGGTGACGAGGGCGCGCGCAATCGAGGCGCGCATCTTCATGCCGCCGGAGAGTTCGCGCGGGTAGCTGTCCGCAAAAGCGGTCAACCCGACCCGCGCAAGGGCTGCTTCGACCCGCGGTTGGGCCGTTGCTGCGAGTCCCTGTAGCTTGAGCGGCAGGATAACGTTTGCACGCACCGTCGCCCATGGCATCAACGTGGGCTCCTGAAAAACGAACCCAACAGCATGCCCGGCAGGCTGCGTCCGTTGCAGCCACTCGATTTGCCCCCTGGTCGGCTGGGTCAATCCCGCGATGAGGCGCAGCACCGTCGATTTGCCGCAGCCGGAGGGGCCCAGCAAAGAAACAAACTCGCCCGGGCGGACATCAAGTGTGAGACCATCGAGAGCAACCACTCCCGTGTCAAACAGCTTGCAGACGCCGCGCAGCGTAACAATGGGGTTACGAGGGGCGGAAGACGCGGCTGGAATTTTCACTTGCTCCGCTGATCAAGACCGACTTTCCGGTTCACGAATTGCAGCGTGTAGGTCTTCGCAATATCGATGCCTGGCTTGACTGCGCCCGCGTGGACCATCTTTTCGTAAAAGCCCTTTATGCGTGCCTCGCTCATGGCACCGATACCCAAAGTCGCTGCGTCGCCGGAATCGACCAAACCGTACTCTTTCATCTTGCTGATGGAATAGGCCAGCAACTCGTCCGTCATCTCGGGGTTGTCGTGCTTTATCAGCGCGTTCGCCGCACCGTTTTCGCCGTAGAGGTAATGCGTCCAGCCAAGGATTGAGGCATCCACGAACCGCTGCACCAGGCCGGACTTGCCCAGCACGAGATCTCTACGCGTCTCGATCAAGGTCGAATAGCTGTCAAACCCCTGGTCGGCGAGAAGAAAGATTTCAGGTTTGAACCCGGCCGTCTTCTCAATCGCGTACGGCTCTGATGTCACATACCCCTGCATGGCACTGCGCTTGTCGGCGAGAAACGGCTGCGGATTGGAGGTGTAAGGTTTCACCCGCGACTCGCGAAAGCCGAACTCGGCCTTGAGCCACTGGAAATAGGTGGCGATACCCTCCGGCGAAATAAACAGAGTAAGATTCTTGAGGTCCTCGAACCGCTCGATGCCCTGGCCGGGATGCGCAAGCAGAACCTGAGGATCCTTCTGAAAAATTGCGGCGACGGTAACAATCGGCACGTTTTGCGCGGCCGCATCGAAGCCCTGCAGCGTATTGGCGCTCATGAAGAAATCGAGCTTGCCGGCTGCGAGCAGAAGCCGGTTGTTGCGATTGGGCCCGCCCGGCACGATCGTGACGTCGAGGCCGTAGCGGCGGTAAGTGCCATCGGCGACCGCCTGATAGAAGCCCCCGTGCTCGGCTTCCGCCAACCAGTTGGTGCCGAACGAGACCTTATCGAGCGGTTGAGCCTGAGCCTGCGCAACTGCCAGTGCCAAAGCGAAAGCGAGACCTGCGATCGCGCGCAGCACGGGGCCCCTTACTGTTCAAACCGTTCAACGTACCACTTAAGCAGTCGGGTCCAGATCTCGTCCTTGCCGACCTGATCCTCGACGCCATGGTCGAGGTTCGGATTGTCGTTCACCTCCATCACAATGAACCCGTGGTCGGTTTCCTTGATGTCGATGCCGTAAAGTCCGTCGCCAATCGGCCGCGCCGCCCGGACCGCGATGTCGATGAGTTCCTTCGGGGCCTGCTCGAGATCGAACGTGCGAAACCCGCCCTCGCGCGCGGATCCATCCGGACGATGCTTGACAATCTGCCAATGCCCGCGCGCCATGCGATATTGGCAGACGAACAGCGGCTCGCCCCCCAACACCCCGACCCGCCAGTCGAACTCCGTCGGCAGGAACTTCTGCGCCAGCAGGAGGTCGGTCTCCTCGAACAGCTCGTCGGCCACGCGCCTGAACTCTTCCGGAGTGCTCACCTTGTGCACGCCGCGAGAGAACGATCCGTCGGGAATTTTCACCACTAGCGGCAGGCCCAGCTCATCGATCGCCCGTGTCAGATCGTTGACATCGGCCAGCATGACGGTCGGCGGGGTCGCCACCTGGTGCTGGCCCAAAAGCTCCATCAGGAACACCTTGTTGGTGCAACGGATCATCGAGATCGGATCGTCGATGACCGGCATGCCTTCCTGCCAGGCGCGCCGGGCAAAGCGGTAAGTGTGATTGTCGATCGAGGTGGTCTCGCGAATGAAAAGACCATCGTATTCGGCGAGCTCGGCAAGCTGGCGTCGCGTGATCGGCTCGACGTCGATTGAAAGCTTCTCCGCGATACGCGCCATGTATTTGATGCTGTTCGGCGAGGACGGCGGCAGCTTCTCGTTCGGATCATAGAGGACGGCGAGATCGTATTTCGCCACGGTGCGCGCCTTCGGGTCGCGCCATTCTCGCCTGGTATGCGCATGCAAGGACTCGCGCAGGAACGTCGCCTCGCCGTTGGCAAGCCGGGTGATGTTGCGGGGACGAATTCGCTCGATCGACAGCCAGGACCCCGGCTCGACATTTACTTCCAGGGCCGGGCAGCGGAACCAGTCGAACAGCAGCCGCCCGAACGGTTCAAATCGTTCGTCGCGGGAGATCCCGAAGCAGACCAGTAGCTTGAGCTCAGCATCGAGCTGGAAGTCGCACCGGCGCGCACAGCGGTTGAGCTCGTCTTCAAGCTCCGGCAAAGCATGCTCATAGAGCTTGGCCTCGCGCAATTCCAGCATCGTTTCGACCGTCGGCACGACGCGGTGCCCGCGCGCCTCGGCAAGGAGAGAGGCATAGTAGCCCTTCGATTGATACGCGTAGGAACGCGCCAGATTCACCAGCTTCGGACGGCCCACGTCGAACAACCGCGGACGGGCGAGATACTCGCTCGTCGTAATCACCTTGTGGGGGGTTTCCGCGTTGGGAAGGTCTTTGGGCTGGTCGACCAGAATGACCCAGCCTGTCATGAAGGTCCTTTCCGAATGACGATGGCTGCGCTGAGCCGCTCGCGACCCACATGGATCACGCGCTCGAACGCGCTCCACGGCAAGGCGTAGGTCTCGGCAGCAGCCGCCATTCCTTGATCATCTCTGATGGCCGCAGGATCGTGCATGAGCACATGACGCCCATTGCGGCCGAAGGCAAAGATCCAGTGCGGCACGCCTCTGGGAATCATGTGATAACCCGAAACGAGAACGATGGCCACGCTCCCGCTATCAAAGGCGCCCATGAGAACCGATTCGTTCACAGGAGCAAGATGGCTGGGGATATCCAGGGCGCGCGCCTCCCTTTGGAATTCGGCTTGAGTGATCTGCATGACACGGCGCTGATCGGCCGAGTTCACCGTCTCCAGGAAATACATACCGGGGCGGCTGACGTAGACTTCCGGCCACAATCCGTGATGCCTGAGAGCAACCGCCATGCCGTAGGGCTCGCAGCCGCCGGGCCCAGAACGTGAGACGATCGTCGTGGCTTCACGCCAAAGCGCAAACTCCATGGCCGGTGCAGCCCGGAATTTTGGATTGGCCCAGGCAAGCGCCATCATGATGCAGGCCGGACCACAGGTGAATTCCGTGGTCTGATGAAAATAGGGCGGCGCACTCTGTAATAGCGCCGCAGCGGGCATCAGGCGCTTCTCGAACCGCAGGGCATCCCCGCCATCCTCGTAATAGCGCCGATGCCGGCCGAATTCGCGGTAGCCGCTTTTGCGGTACCGCGTGATCGCCGCATGGTTGGTATGGTGCACTTCAAGCCGCATCACGCGAGCGCCGCGCGCAAGCGCCTGCGCTTCCGCCTCCTCCAGCAACTTGCGAGCGACCCCGCGTCCGCCCGCGTGGGGAGCGACCGCAATGGAATAAAGCCGCGCGCGCAGCGAGCCTCGCCGGAACAGGACAATGGCGACACCCGATAATTGGGCATTCTCGTGCGCCACCAGCACGGCGGCCGTTCCGGAACGCATGAGCCGCTGGAGACTGCGACGCGACAAACGGTCGGTCGCGAACACGCGATGCTCCAGCTTGATCAGCGCATCGAGGTCGCCGCGCTCAGCTTTGCGAATGCGAATCTCAGGCGCCGGTGCGGTGGCAAGATTGGATGGCATGATCGACAACGCGCGTGGAACTATATCAGCTTGCGCAGGCGTGGGCATGGATCTTGCGCTCGGTGATGTTGCGGCAACGGCCGGGAGAGTCGCGCCCTGTTCCTCGCCGGGCACCCCATTGCGGGCCGGAAAAGACAGGCGTTGGGGCACGCACACTCAAAGACGGCCTCTTGCGCACAATGCCCCGACCATGCGAATTTGCGAAACGGCCATCTCTTAACAGGAAAGCCAGCCATGCGTTCCGGCCCCGTCAACGCGCTCGTTGCCATCGTTCTGCTCGTCCCAACGTCGGCATTCGCTCATTTCGGCGCAGATCACACCCACAGCTTCGGGGAAGGCTTTGCACATCCGTTCGGCGGGCTCGACCATATCCTTACGATGGTGACCGTGGGGCTCCTGGCATGGCAGCTCGGCGGCAGGGCGATCTGGCTTGTTCCCGCGACCTTTGTCTCTCTCATGGCATTAGGTGGCGCGCTCGGCATCGCCGGGGAGCCTTTGTCCGTCGTCGAATATGGAATTGCGGCATCATTGATCGTGCTTGGGACCATGGTTGCGCTCGGAATGAGGGCACCCACCGTGGTTGCGGCGGCCCTTGTTGGCCTGTTCGCAATGTTCCATGGCTATGCCCACGGCATGGAAACCCCTGCTGATGCATCGGGCAGCACCTTTGCGGCAGGTTTCATACTGGCCACCGTGTTGCTCCATGCTTGCGGGATTGCGCTGGGATTCCTCGTCGGGCGCATTGCCGAGCGCTACGAGAGACTGGGCTACCAGATCGCAGGTGCCTTCGTGGCCCTGGCAGGCGTCGGGATGCTGGCGCACTCCATGTGAAATAAAGTCTTTAGGTCGGCCTTGCATCCGGCATCGCGGCATCGAGGGACATCGCCAGCACCCGCGCGACGTGGAGCGCGTCGCGCCCGGTGCCATCCTTGATCTGATGCCGGCATGATGTTCCGTCCGCAACGATGAGCGAATCCGGCGGCGAATTGCGCACCGCCGGAAAGAGCGACAGCTCCGCCATCTTGAGCGACACTTCGATGGTGTCGGCGCCATAGCCGAAGCTGCCAGCCATGCCGCAGCAGCTCGAGTCGATGGGCTCGACAAGGAGCTCGGGGACAAGCTTGAGGGTCGCTTCGACCGCCGGCATCACAGCAAACGATTTCTGGTGACAATGCCCATGCAGCAGGACGCGTTTGGGAAGCGGCTTGAGCGGCAGATCGAGGATGCCCTCACGCGCTCCTTGCGCCAGAACATCCTCAAGCAAGAAGGTGTTGCGGGACAAGAGATCGGCATCAGCGCTCTTTATGAGTGCCGGAATCTCGTCGCGAAAGCCCAGCATGCAGCTCGGCTCAAGTCCGACAATGGGGATGCCGCGTCCGGCGAATGGAGCAAGCGCCGAGATCGAGCGCTGCGCCTCGCGCTTGGCTTCCTCGATGAGACCGACAGCAAGGAACGTGCGCCCACAACACAGCGGGCGAGCCTTGCCGTCGGGCGGCTTCGGCAGGTGCACGCCGTAGCCGGCAGCCACCAGAACGCGTAGCGCAGCCGCGATATTCTCCGGCTCGAAATAGCGATTGAACGTATCGGCAAAGAATGCCACCGGCTTGCCTTCGGCTGCGCCGAGGAATCGCGTCCTTTCGCGCCATGCGTCGCCGCGCCATGCCGGCAGCTTTCGCCGGGCACTCAGACCGGCCGTGCGTTCGCTCCATTTCCGCAGCCGGGCACTTTCGTTGCGCAGATTGGCGAGCCATGGCAATCGAGCCGCCGTGGGAGCATAGCGCGGCAGATAAGCGACCAGGCGGTCGCGCAACGAGAGGCCATGCTTGGAGATTCGCGCAGCCTGCACTTCGATCTTCATTCGTGCCATATCGACGCCGGTCGGGCACTCGCGCCGGCAGGCCTTGCACGAAACACAGAGCTTGAGGGTCTCTGCCATTTCATCACAAGAGAGTGCATCCGGCCCCAACTGGCCGGTCACAGCAAGACGCAAAGTATTGGCACGGCCGCGCGTGACGTCGCGCTCGTCTCGGGTGACGCGATAGCTTGGACACATGACGCCGCCGGCAAGCGCGCGGCAAGCGCCGTTGTTGTTGCACATCTCCACAGCACCCTGGAATCCGCCGCCACTCCCGGGATAGGCGGACCAATCGAGCTGCGTGCGCACATCCTCGCCGCGGTAATCAATTCCGAATCGCAATAGCCGGCGATCGTCGAATTTCGGCGCCCGCACAATCCTGCCGGGATTGAAGACGCCGCGCGGATCAAAAATGTCCTTGATCCGCTCGAAGGCATGCATAAGCCGCGCGCCGAACATTTTTTCGTGGAATTCGGAACGCACGATGCCGTCGCCATGCTCACCCGAGTGAGAACCCTTGTAGGCGCGGACAAGACCGAAAGCTTCCTCCGCGATGGCGCGCATGGCATTGACGTCCTTCTCGCGGCGAAGGTTGAGCACCGGCCGTACGTGCAGGCAGCCGACCGAGGCGTGCGCATACCAGGTGCCGCGCGTGCCATGCTTCTCGAAGATGTCGGTCAGCTTGGATGTGTATTCGGCGAGATGCTCAAGCGGCACCGCGCAGTCTTCGACAAAGGAGACGGGTTTGCCCTCCTCCTTCATGGACATCATGATGTTGAGTCCGGCGGTGCGCATGTCGTTGATGGCGGTTTGCAGCTTCGCATCGAGCACTTCGATAACGCCGCC
>CATPCO010000070.1 GCA_955652925.1 uncultured Xanthobacteraceae bacterium
CGGTCTCCTCGTGGGTGCGGAACACCGGGTGCACGCATTCGCCGAACGCCTCGGTGCCGCGGCTGTCGCCTTTCTGGGTTGAGCCGTAATTGTAGTGATGCTCCGCCAAGCGCCCTTCGAGGCGGTCGCGGATTGCCGGATCAAGCGTGTCATAGGCCGCATAACCGCTGGCGAACAAGGTATTGCCGCCACTCGACGGAATTTCCACGGAATAGAGCAAAGTCGCTTTGCTCGGCACCTCGACATGGATCATATCGTGGTGAAACATCATCTCGCCGTCGGGGAGGGCGCCGATCGGCTCGCCGTTCTCGCGGATGTTGGAAATCAGCATGATGCCGGGCAGCAGGCTGGAATAACCCTTGGGGAAATACTTTGCCGGGCGGGAGTGTTGCGCCTGCTCGCCGAAATAGTGGGTGACGCGAACGAGGTCCTCCTGCGAAAGCTTCTGGCCGGGAAAAATAATCACAAGGTGATCAAGCCAGGCCTGATGGGTGGCCGCAATCGTCTCTTCGTCAGGCTTCTCGTGCAGGTCGATCCCGCGAATCTCAGCCCCGATGTGTTGCGTCAGCGGCACCACATCGAGCCGCGTTCTTGTTGCGACGGTCATGGCGCTTCCTCACACCGGTTCCATTTGCCGCCTGGCCTCGCCGTGCTCTGCTTCGCCGCTCGCCAAAGCCGCAAGAATTTTTTCCACCAGCTGGCGCGCTGAATCTGCGCTCAGCTCGACCGCCACCCGCTCGCGCCCGCCCTCGGATTCGTTGACGAAATCGATACCGAGCGCGTGATCGAGCTGCGCGTGGAAGGGATGGTCGTAATACACGTTGGCTGTATCGATGCGCATCCAGCCGTTCGCGCCCTTGGCGCTCCCGACGAGCTTGGCTTTCTCAACGATATAAGAGCACATCCCGGTTCCTCCCTGTTCGACTATGCCGCGCGCGCGACCGCCTGGACGGCGAGATGCTTGTGGAAGAAATCAAATACCTTGTTCCAGCCGTCAAGCGCCTGCTCCGGGCGATAGGCCACACGGGCGGCGTTGAAGAAGGCATGGCCGGCACCGTCATAGCGATGGAACTCGTAGCGCTTGCCCAGCTTCTTGAGCATGGCTTCGGTGCGGTCGACCTGGTCGCGATTGGGATTCTCGTCGTCGTTGCCGAACAGTCCAACCAACGGACAATTCATTTTTTCTGTCAAATCGATTGGTGCGACGGGCCGTTTCTCGTTGATTTGTTTCCTGTCATCGACGATGACGTTGCCGCCCCAGCAGTCGACGACCGCGTCGACGTCCGGAAGCGAGCATGCCGCGAGATAGGCATGGCGTCCGCCCGAGCAGAAACCGATCACGCCGGCTTTCCCGTTGGCGTAGGGCTGCGCGCGCAGGAACGCCATGCTTCCCTGCACGTCGCCCATCACCTGCGCATCAGCCACGCCGCCGGCCGCCCGCACCCGCGCGCCGACATCGTCGGGACTGCCGGGACCTTCGCGGAAATAAAGATGCGGCGAGATGGTTGCGAAGCCGTGATAAGCCAGCTTGCGGGTGGCTTCCTTGATCCACTCGTCCCAGCCCGGCATGTGATGGATCAGCACCACGCCCGGCCATGGTCCCGCGCCAAGGGGACGCGCGTAGTAAGCCTCTCCTATGTCTCCCTTGTGGCCGGTAAAGGCGACAGTTTCAGCGAGCATGCTTTCGTAGGTCATGGCGATCTCACGGGCATTTGTAGAGGACTGCCTTGTAGGTCTGGTCTTGATCCGAAAAATCCAGGGTCTTGTCGTCACGTGGAGTGAAACTGACATCCCCGAGCATCTGGCTGCCGCCCGCACCCTTGCATTCGATATGGATGCGGAACGTGTTGCCGTCCTGCTTGATATCGAGAATTGAGCATAAACCAAATACCGAATCGATCTCGGTCGGGCTGATCGTCACCCGCGATACGTTGGCACCCGCGCCCTCGCAGGGCTCGTTCTCGGTATAGGTGCCAACGAGCGGGAAATCGTCGGTTGCCGAAACCGAGGCTGTCATCACGGTTGCAAACCCCAGCATCGACAACACGGCAGCCGCGGCTCTATGCACCTGTCCACTCCCTGGCAAGCCTGATGGCAGTAGACTAACGAATGCCGTGGCGTGGGCCAATGCCGGCCGGCCGGATTGTGTCGGCTATGGCCCGCCCACTGAAATTGTCGTAACGAGGCGCAATGATTGCATCATGACCGAGCTCCCCACCATACCCCTGACCGACATCCGGGAAGGCGGACCGGTTCGCCACGCGATTGAGGCGCGCACGCGCATGCGCGCCTTGCGCGACGATTGTATGAGCTGGCTCATGCCGCCGGTTCGAGTGCTGCTCCCTGCGATGGACGCCGTCACGCGGCTTTGGCTCAGGCGCTCGTGCTCACCCTATGTTGCTGAGATCGGGGCCATTGCCGCGGCAGTTGGCCTTCCCGGATTGTGGTTCTTCAACGGAACGTATGCATGGGGCTGCACCACGGTCGCGCGTGAAGAGGGCGGCGCGCCGTGGCTTGCGCGCACGCTCGATTGGCCGTTCCCCGGGCTTGGTCGTCATCTTGAGATTATGCGCATGCGCGGCCCCGCGGGTGATTTCTTCAACGTCGGTTGGCCGGGTTACGTCGGTGCCTTGACGGCCTCTGCGCCTGGCCGTTTTGCCGCCGCCATCAACCAGGCACCGCTCCGGCGGCGGACTGTGAGCCCGTTGCTGCGGCCCTACGATCTGGCAGCGAACGCGCTGTCGACTTGGCAGGTCAGCTTCTGTCCTCCGGATCACCTGCTGCGCCACGTCTTCGAGACCTGCCGCAATTTTGCGCAGGCGAAGGATCGTCTGGAGACAGTGCGGATTGCGCGTCCGGTGATCTTCACATTGGTTGGCTGCGCGCCGGGCGAGCGATGCGTAATCGAGCGGACCGAGCAAGGTTTCGTGACTCGCGTTGATGACACGGTCGCGGCCAATGATTGGTTGCAGCCAGCAAAGCCATGGGAGGCACGCGTCGCAGCGCGCCTGTTATTCACCGCTTCCTATGAAGAGGCCGCTGCCCGCAGCCGCGCACGGCGCGAGGCGCTTGGGTCGTGGTCGCGAGGTTTTGCCTGCGCCGACTTCGCGTGGGTCGTACCCCCGGTTCTCAATCCGTTTACGCGATGCGCCGTCCAGGCATGTCCCGCGCGGGGGCGTTTGTCCGTGGTAGGATATGAAATCGAGGATGGAAGGGATCTGCCCCTGTCGGTCACGAAGGTTCGCGATATGACAGTGGGTGCGGATCCGATCGGCATTCCGGCATAGTCCCGGCTGCTACCTTTAAACCGTTCGGTTTTGGACCGCCAGATGCCCGTATCCGCCGTGCAACACCGATGCGCGATCCGTGGCGGCGTTTACTCTTTGTTAAATACCCGCGCCCCGTGATGGGTGCGCGGGGAGGGATTGTCATGCGCGCACTTTTACTGGCAGCGGGCTTGCTGCTGATGACATGGGGGACGGCAGCGAGCGCCGACCTGCCGCGGCTATCCCGGCCGTCTGCGGTCAGGGTGCCTGCGGCGACATCGCTCTACATGGGATGGAGCGGGTTTTATTTCGGCGTGAACGCAGGCGGCGGGATCGGCAATAGCAAGAGCGATTTCAGCGTGGGCGGGCCGCTCTTCGCCTCCGTGAACAATGCGTTTTCAGGTGCCGTAGGCGGCGGGCAGGCCGGCTTCAACTGGCAGAGCGGACTGACGGTCATCGGTCTGGAGACCGATCTCCAGGCCAGCGGGATAAGGGGCAGTTTGAACACTCCCTGCATACCCGGGATATGCGGCCTTCCACTTACTGCGACATATAACGACAAGGTGCCCTGGTTCGGGACGGTGCGCGGCCGGCTTGGCGCTGCCGCGAGCAGCTGGCTCATGTATGTGACGGGAGGCTACGCCTATGCCCGGATCGAAACCGATGCGCTCGCCGCAGCCGGTATGGCCGCGGCGGCTTTCAGCCTGCACGACACGAAAAGCGGCTGGACAGCAGGCGGCGGCATCGAGGTGGCCCTGGCACCGGGTTGGAGCGCAAAACTGGAATACCTCTATCTTGATTTCGGGCACCGCGGCAGCACGCTTGTGCTTTTGCCGGCAGCGGCAATTGTCGATGATGCGCACTTCACCATGAACGTCGTGCGGGTGGGGGTCAATTACAGGCTGTGAACAACGGAGTTATCGTATGCCTCAACTCACGCTGTACCATGCCGCGCCCTCGCGCTCGTCTATTGTGCGCTGGATGCTGGAAGAAATCGGCGAGCCCTATGACATTCACCTCCTGAGCCTGAGCAAGGGCGAGAATCGCGCGCCCGAATATTTGGTGATCAATCCCATGGGTAAGGTGCCGGCGCTCCGGCACGGGGATGTTGTGATTACCGAAGCAGCGGCGATCTGTGCCTATCTTGCCGATGAATTCCCGCGCGCGAAGCTCAATATCCCCCTCGGCGATCGGCGCCGCGGCCCCTATCTCAAGTGGCTGTTCTTTGGCCCGAGCTGCATCGAGCCCGCAATGATGGATCGCGCTTTCCCGCGCAAGGAGGAGGCGCGGCGCGCTGCGCTCGGCTACGGCGATTTCGATACCGCGATGGATGTGGTGGCCAAGGCGGTGTCGAGTGGACCCTATTTCATGGGCGACCAGTTCACCGCCGCTGACGTGGTAATCGGCTCAGGTCTGCGCTTCGGAATGATGTTCAAGTTATTGCCCGAGCGCGCAGAGTTCACGGCTTATACGGGACGCCTGGCGCAGCGGCCGGCCCTCCAGCGCACCGACAGCAAGGACAAGGAACTCGCGGCGGCGTGAGTTCGTTCTGGCAGCGTCGGCGAAGTTGCGGATAATGTTGGGCTGAATAGCCACCGGTTTGCAGGAGCTGAGGCCGAGAGATGATTCTGGCCTTGCGCATCCTTTATTTCGAAGACCTCTCGGTCGGGATGACCGAGATGCTCTCCAAAACCATTTCTTCTTCCGACGTGGTTGGTTTTGCGCAACTCACCGGCGATCGCAATCCCATTCACCTCTCGGAGCATTTTGCTGCCAAGACGCAGTTTGGAAAGCGAATTGCCCACGGTCTTTACACCGCGAGCCTGATCTCGGCGGTTTTAGGCACGCGCTTGCCCGGTCCGGGCGCGATTTACATTTCTCAGACGCTGAATTTCCGCGCCCCGGTCAGGATCGGCGACCAGGTTGATGTCAGTGTCACCGTCGCCGAGCTGATCCCGGAACGCCAGCGTGCCCGGCTCACTTGCATCTGCAAGGTGCGCGAGGAGATCGTGCTCGACGGCGAGGCGCTGGTGAAGGTGCCATCGGCGGTCAAATCGAAACGGCCGTTGCCGAAGATCTGAACCCTACTCCGCCGCCTCGATACGCGCGTGCCTGCGCGCCAGCACCGGCACGAGAAACTGTCCGGTGTAGCTGCGCTTCGAGCGCGCGATGTCTTCCGGAGTCCCGGCCGCCACGATCTCGCCGCCCCCGTCGCCGCCCTCAGGACCAAGGTCGATGATCCAGTCCGCAGTCTTGATCACTTCGAGATTGTGCTCGATCACCACGACAGTGTTGCCCTGCTCGACCAGCTCGTGCAGCACGTCGAGGAGCTTGGCGACGTCGTGGAAATGCAGGCCCGTGGTGGGCTCGTCCAGAATATAGAGCGTGCGTCCCGTCGCGCGCTTGGACAGTTCCTTGGCAAGCTTCACGCGCTGCGCTTCGCCGCCTGAGAGCGTCGTCGCCTGCTGTCCGACATGGATATAGCCCAGTCCAACCCGCTGCAGCAGCTCAAGCACATTGCGCACACGCGGCACCACCTTGAAGAACTGCGCCGCCTCGTCGACCGTCATATCAAGCACGCCGGCGATCGACTTGCCCTTGAACGTCACTTCCAGGGTCTCGCGGTTGTAACGCTTGCCCTTGCAGACGTCACAGGTGACATAGACGTCGGGGAGGAAGTGCATTTCGATCTTGATCACGCCGTCGCCCTGGCACGCTTCACAACGCCCGCCTTTGACGTTGAATGAGAAGCGGCCCGGCTCATAGCCGCGTGCTTTCGCTTCCGGCAGTCCCGCAAACCACTCTCTGATGGGCGTAAACGCGCCGGTGTAGGTGGCCGGATTGGAGCGGGGCGTCCTGCCGATCGGCGACTGATCGATATCGATTACTTTGTCGAGGTGCTCCAGGCCTTCGATGCGGTCGTGCGGGGCAGGGGCCTCGCTTGCGCCGTTGAGCCTGCGGGCGATCGCCTTGTAGAGCGTATCGACGAGCAGTGTCGATTTTCCGCCGCCAGAGACGCCCGTCACGCAAGTGAAAAGGCCGAGTGGAATTTCAGCGGTGATACTCTTGAGATTATTGCCGCGTGCATTGACGAGCGTGAGCGTGCGCGCGGGGTTTTTGGGCCGCCGCTCGGGAATCGGCACCATCAGCTCGCCGGAAAGGTACTTGCCGGTATACGAGGCGGGCTCCGCGATGAGGTCCAGCACCGTCCCGTGCGCGACGATATGACCGCCGTGAACGCCGGCACCCGGCCCGATGTCGAGGACATGGTCGGCGGAACGGATCGCATCGTCGTCGTGCTCAACCACAATGACGGTGTTGCCGAGGTCGCGCAGCCGCTTGAGCGTCTCGAGCAGCCGCGCATTATCGCGCTGATGCAGTCCAATGGACGGCTCGTCGAGCACGTACAGCACGCCAGTGAGTCCGGATCCAATTTGGGATGCAAGCCGGATACGCTGGCTCTCGCCTCCTGAGAGCGTGCCGCTTGCGCGCGCAAGCGTGAGGTATTCCAGCCCCACATCGACCAGAAACTTGAGTCGCTCGCGAATCTCCTTGAGCACGCGGACCGCGATTTCGTTCTGCTTTGCGCTCAGCGTCTGCGGCAATTGCGCGAACCATTCGCCCGCGCGCTTGACCGACATGTCCGCGACTTCACCGATGTGCAGCCCGCCCACTCGCACACACAAAGCTTCGGGCTTGAGGCGAAAGCCTTTGCAACTGGCGCAGGGAATATCGGTGAAATATTTCGCCATCTCTTCGCGCGCCCAGTCGCTCTCGGTCTCGCGCCAGCGCCGCTCGAGATTGGTCACCACGCCTTCGAACGGCTTTCTCGTCTCGTACGAGCGCAGCCCGTCGTCATAGACGAACCGGATGGCATCCTCGCCCGAGCCGTGCAGCATCGCGTCCTGGGTTTTTTTCGGCAGGTCTTTCCACTTGGTGTCGAGGGTAAACTTGTAATGCTTGCCCAGCGCAACCAGCGTTTGTACGTAATAGGGACTTGAAGACTTGGCCCAGGGTGCAATTGCGCCTGCGCGCAGGCTTTTGTCCTTGTCCGGGATCACGAGATCGGGGTCGATATGCTGCTCGATCCCGAGCCCGCCGCACGCCGGACAAGCACCGAATGGATTGTTGAACGAGAACAGCCGCGGCTCAATCTCCGAAATAGTAAATCCCGATACCGGGCAGGCGAATTTTTCGGAGAAGATCAAACGCTCGGGCCCGCTGCGATCGTGAATCTTGGCGACTTTTTTGCCCGCGCGGATAGCATCTGCGGCCTTTGGTGGTTCGGGTTGCGCGCTGTCCGCGAATTCCACCAACGCCAATCCATCGGCAAGCTTGAGCGCCGTCTCAAGCGAATCGGCCAAGCGCGTGGCGAGATCGCCGCGCACAACAACGCGATCCACCACCACGTCAATGTCGTGCTTTAGCTTCTTGTCGAGCGTGGGCGCCTCGGCGATCTCGTAGAACCTGCCGTCAATCTTTACCCGCTGGAAGCCGCGCTTCATGTAATCGGCAAGCTCCTTGCGGTACTCACCCTTGCGGCCGCGCACCACCGGAGCAAGCAGATAAAGCCGCGTGCCTTCGGGCAGTGTCATCACCCGATCGACCATCTGCGACACAGTCTGACTTTCGATTGGAAGCCCGGTGGCGGGTGAATAAGGCACTCCCACGCGTGCCCAGAGCAGCCGCATGTAGTCGTAGATTTCCGTAACCGTGCCCACGGTCGAGCGCGGATTGCGCGACGTTGTCTTCTGCTCGATGGAAATCGCGGGGGAGAGGCCGTCGATCTGGTCCACATCCGGCTTCTGCATCATCTCCAGGAATTGGCGTGCATAGGCGGAGAGTGATTCCACGTACCGGCGTTGGCCCTCGGCATAGATGGTGTCGAACGCAAGCGAGGACTTGCCCGAGCCGGACAAGCCGGTGAAGACGACCAGCCGATCGCGCGGGATCTCGACGTCGATGTTTTTGAGATTGTGCTCGCGTGCGCCGCGGATCGCAATGACACGGGTGTCATCACGGCTTGCATGCCGGGAAGCGCGGTTGCGATCAAAGCGGTCGTTCATCGGATCTGCCGGCGCGAGGTCAAGGTCGCGCCGTAAAGGCGCGGACAGAGCGAACGTAGTGAGAACCGGCCGCCTTTGCGAGTCTGCCGGCGAACCCCGTCAATTCCGGAGCAGAATTGTGGACAATGCCGGCAAAGCCTGCGGAACAAACAGCCGCAGGCTCAATCCGGTGAGCGCTCTTTTGGTAGCGAGCGGGAAAGACTCCAATCAGAATGGAATCTCGTCATCCATGTCGCCGCGTGCAGCGGCGCCGGCGAGTGCGGGCGCCTTTTCACGCGGAGCAGCGGCACCGAATGACCCGATGCTATCGTCGGCAGCCGGGCCAAAATCGGTCGCTGGGCCTCCGGGACGATCCAGCAGCGCCAACTGCGAGTTGAAACCCTGGAGCACGACTTCGGTCGTGTATTTATCCTGCCCGGACTGGTCCTGCCACTTGCGGGTTTGCAGCGAGCCTTCAAGGTAGACCTTCGATCCCTTCTTCAAATACTGCTCGGCGACCCGGCACAGCCCTTCGGCGAAAATGACCACGCGATGCCATTCGGTTCGCTCGCGGCGCTCGCCGGTCGTTTTGTCGCGCCAGGTATCGCTCGTGGCAACGCTCAGTTGGACGACGGGGCGGCCGTCCTGCGTCCGCCTGATCTCGGGATCTTTGCCGAGATTGCCCACCAGAATGACCTTGTTCACCGAACCTGCCATGACAGTCTCCGTTTCGTCTTACCGTAATCACACTGCCCAGCCGAGCAAGCCCATTCCGTCTTTTCCACAAAGGGCAGGGGGCATCGCCGGGCACTTGTTCTCTTTCTGTTCTAGCAGGCTTTTGCCGGCTCAGCAAGCACAAAAGCTTAGCTCTCGCGAACGCTGTGCATCGCACACAGCCGGACCCGCCCGCATGTCGCATGGGTCGGCCCCAGTGTCACCGCATGGGTTGGCGTGGCGTGCCCAACATCTTCGATAGAATGAATCGTAGCCCGGATTGAGCGCGCCGGAGCGTTAGCTACGGCGGCGAAATCCGGGGATAGGGCCCCGGATTTGCGCTTGCGCTTTGCGCAAGCTTCAATCCGGGCTACTTGGCTGAGGGTCAAACCGCCCCCTAAATTCGATATTCTGCTCATTCCTCGGTGCAGCAATATGAGTGGGATAAAGTGGCACTTCCCGCA
>CATPCO010000071.1 GCA_955652925.1 uncultured Xanthobacteraceae bacterium
CGAGCGCACCTTCCGCAACATCGAAAAGCAGTCGATCGAGGCAACCATGACCTTCCCGGTCCCGGTCGACGCCACGCTGGTTGCGCTCGGCGCGCGCATCGAAGGGCGTACGCTCAACGCGATCGCGCAAGCGCGCGCGGAGGCGCGCGAGACCTATGAAGGCGCGATCGAGAAAGGCAAGACCGCGGTTCTGCACGAGGAGCTGCTCAAGGGCATTCAGATGCTCAGCGTCGGCCACGTGCGGCCGGGGGCGGAGATCGTGGTCACCGACACCTGGACCGCGCCGCTCTCATTCATGGACGCGACCCCGCGGCTGCGCATCCCCACGACCGTGGGCGAGATCTACGGCCGCACGCCGCTTCGCTCTTCCGATGATCTCGTCACCGGCGGGGAGCTCCGGCACGCCAGCATCGGGATTGTCAGCGAGAATGGGACCGCTTCGCTCCTGCGCGCGGGCGAGCCCAAGGATGGGCGGTATGATTTGACCCTTGATGCTCCGATCGACATTGCGGTTTCCGGCTGGACCGTTGCAGGGCTCGAAGGCGTTGCCGCCGACGGCCGCAAGGTCACCCTCGATATTGCGCCGGCGGCGAAAGCCCACGCCGGCCTGGACCTTGATCTTCTGTTCGACCATTCCGGCTCCATGGCGGAGCGCGCCGCCGGCAGCCTCGATGCGAGCGCTTCCAAATTTCAGGTGGCGAGGGAAGGCCTTCTGGCGGTGGCACGCGATCGCCTCAAGGCAACCGATCGCATCCGGCTGTGGGAGTTCAACGACAGGGTCGACTTCGTCGGCGAGGGCACGGGACCGGCAACCGAGCACGTCGTGCGCAAGATCGGCAGCCCCGACGGCGGCACCGAGATCACCCGCGCATTCAACGCGGTGATTGCGTCAGGCGCGGCGAAGGACATCGTGATCGTTACCGACGGAAAGAGTTGGGCCTTCGAGCCGCAGCTCATTGCGCGTGCCGGCGTGCGCGTGACCGCGGTGCTCATCGGCGAGGACGCGCTCGAGGCCGGGATTGGTCATCTTGCCGGGATGACCGGCGGGCAGCTGCTGGTCTCAGCCGGCGGCGATGCCGACACTGCCATTGCCGCCGCGCTCGATGCCGCGCGCGCGCCGTTTGCGCCCTCGCCCCCAATTGAGGGAAATCCGGCGCGGGTGGAGACATTCCGGCGCGGCGCCCGCGTGACCGCGACCTGGGGCGCAAAGGCCACGAGCGAAGCCACCGTAGCCGCACGGCAGATCGGCGCGACCGCGGCCGCGCTCGCGATCCCGCTGATGAACAACGCAGACGCGGCGACGCTCGCCGAGGCGGAAGGTATTGTCACTCACCTCACCAGCCTGGTGCTGGTCGATGAAGCAGGCGAACGCAGCGCGGGATTGCCGGCAAGCCGCAAGGTGGCGCTGTCCAGCCCACGGTCGGCGATGTTGTCGATGGCGTCACTTGGGGGTTTTGCGGCGGTAGCCCCTGCCAGCGCCGGACCGGCCGCCCCCCGTGCAACGATGGCGCGCGGTTTACTGAGGAGAATGGCTTTCGATGATGACGGCGTGTGGGGGTCTCGTGCGCCCAGCCCACCATCGGCCCGGCCGGCTTCGCCTGCGGCACCGGCCTCACCGCAGCTCAGTCAATTTGTCAACCACATTGACTGGGATGCCGACCCCGAGGCGCTGCGGCGCGGTGATCTGGCAGGTGTTCCCCGCGCTGCCGTGCGGCCAATCCGCGCCGCTGCGCGATCGCCGGAGGTGGTCGCGCTCGCGAAGGCGCTCGGCATCGATCCCGTAGTCGCGGTGATCGCGCTCCTCGCGCGCGCAGCCGGTGGATCAAATCGTTCCGCCGAGCGGCTCGCCCGCGCGATCCTCGGCGCGGCGGAGGAGCAGGCAGTGATGGCCGCAATGGCGGCGCTCGGGTTGTAGCCGATCCGGATCTGCGAGCCGGCCAGGCAATCCTCGCCGGCTCTCCGACCGCGACGGTCCTGTCGCTAGATTTTCCTTGACTTTTCGAAACATTTGTTGTACGAGAAACGCTATAGTGCAGAGTTGAATCGACGCCCGGACGCGCAGCGTGCCGGGTTTTTTCATGCGTGCACGTCAGCGACACGAGGTCCGGCCGCGTCGCAGTCGCGATCCGCATCCGCAGTTTGTTGCAAAGAAGGAGCACAACTCCACGCGGCTCGATTTTTACCAAACGAACCCAACAGACGAAAAGCTTTATCAACGAAGGAGTCATCTGTGAGGGCTGCTTCACACAGCGCTTCCGGTGCCGATGGTTACAACCCGCATGGCAACTCGCGCGAATCGCAACAGGATCAGCGCTTCATGACCATTAGCCTCCAGCGGCATTCCTGTTACTCTTCTGTTATCACTCTGATCGCCTTGTTGTCCCACCTGTTATTTTTTTCGCGAATCCGCGTTTTACGGGCACTTGTTGCAACGGCTTCCTGTATTTTCCCTGTTATTAACAGAGAACGAGCGGTCGCCGCGGCGACGCAGACCCTTTGCGGTCTGCGCTGACATAGCGGGGGCTGAACGGTTGAACCACAACGAGAAAGGATCCTAATCCCGCTCTACAGGAAAAACGAGCCGGACACGACGTGACAATTGAAACCAAACTGCGCGCGCGGCTTCTGGAAATCCGCGATCTCGGCTGGGCCGGTGCCGTGCTCTCCTGGGACCAGGCCACCTACATGCCGCCCGCCCCATCTATTCGAGCTTTCGGATAAAGAACTGGCGACGCAGGGCGCGGTCCGCAGAACTGCCGACGCTCGAAACCCCGGCTATCCCTGCCGGATCAGCTTGACCGATTCGAACGAAGGCGACGAACTGCTACTCGTCAACTATGAGCATCATCCGGTCGATTCTCCGTATCGCATGCGATTCGCCATCTATGTGCGCAGAGGCGAAGAAACGTACGATGCCATTGAGCAGGTGCCTGAACAATTGCGCATTCGCCAACTTGCAGGACGCTCATTCGACCGTAATGGCATGATGGTTGGTTGGGAATTGGTTGACGGCCGAGAATTAGAAGGCGCAATCGAACGTCTCTTTGCCGACCCAAATGCCGCATATCTTCACGTCCACTACGCGGCTCCCGGCTGCTATGCTGCGCGCATCGATCGCGCCTGACGCGATTTGCTCAGGACATAGCGCCTTCGACAGTCGTGCTACGCTAATTCCGCTCTATCGAAATAACGGTCCCGACACGACGTGACAATTCAAACCAAATTGCGCGAGCTGCGCGCGCGGCTCCTGGAAATCCGTGATCTCGGCTGGGCCGCAGCCGTGCTCTCCTGGGATCAGGCGACCTACATGCCACCCGCCGGCGCGCCGGCACGCGCAAGGCAGCTTGCACTCTTGAGCCGGCTCGAACATGAGCGCATGACCGATTCCGCGCTCGGTCATTTGCTCGATGCGCTCGCGCCTTACGCCGACGAGCACGATGACGACGATGCCCGGCTCATTGCGGTGGCGCGGCGCGACTTCGACAAGGCTATCAAGGTGCCGGCAAGCTATGTCGAGCGCGCCAACGCACTAGGCTCGGCTTCCTACAGCGCCTGGCGCAAAGCGCGGCCGAGCAACGACTTTGCGAGCATGCGGCCTTATCTCGAAAACTCGCTCGATCTCACGCGGGAATATGTCGAGTTCTTCGCGCCCTACCAGCACATGGCCGATCCCTTGATCGACGACGTCGACGAAGGATTGACCTGCGCAGCCGTACGCGCGCTCTTTGACCAGCTGCGTCGCGAGCTTGTGCCGCTCGTTGACAGCATCTGCAATCAGGCTCCCGCGGACGACAGCTGTCTTCACGGGGAATTTGCCGAACGGGCGCAGGTCGAATTCGGCCTCAAGGTTGCGACCGACTTTGGCTACGACCTCAAGCGCGGGCGCCTCGACACCACGCCGCATCCGTTCTGCACCAAGTTCTCCGACGCCGATGTCCGAATCACGACGCGCACCTATGCAAACGAGCTGAGCCAGTGCCTGTTCTCGACCCTGCATGAGGCGGGGCAC
>CATPCO010000072.1 GCA_955652925.1 uncultured Xanthobacteraceae bacterium
TCGAAGGCGGTGCGGTCGCCCACGGCCATCCGATCGGAGCGACCGGCGCAGTGCTCACCACCAAGCTCATCCATTCCATGCGCCGCGACGGCGTCAAGCGCGGCGTTGTCACACTGTGCATTGGCGGCGGCCAGGGCATCGCGCTGGCCATCGAAGTACTACATTAAGAACGCGAGAGCCAAAAGGAGGACCATGTCATGCCGCTTGCCAAAATCCACGTTGTCGAAAGCCGTTATGACAAGCATCGGATCGCCAAGGTATCCGGCGCCATCCAGGCGGCCTTGATGAACACCCTGCGCGTGCCGCCGGAGGACTTTTACCAGCTCATCTTCGAGTTGCCGAAGAACCGGTTTCTGCACACGCCGTCGTTCGTCGGCATGCATTACACCGACGATCTGATCATTCTCGACGTCACCTTCATCCAGGGACGGCCGAAAGAGACGCGGCTTGCCCTGTTGAAGGACATCAACACGCGCGTCGCCGCGGCTGCCGGCGTGTCGCCTGACGACATGTTGATCACGCTCTACGAAGTCCCCGGCGAGAACATCTCCTTTGGTCAGGGCGAGGCGCAGCGCGCCAAAGCCGTTGTGCCCGCGTGAGAACTTCGATCGCGCTGTTGGGAGAGGACCATGACTAAGCCCGCACTCAAACAGATCGTGCTTGCGTCCCGGCCGAAGGGGCTGCCGACGCGCGAGGACTTTCGCCTGGAGGAAGCGCCGATGCCCGAGCTGTCGCAAGGCGGTCTCTTGCTGCGCGTGCTCTATTTGTCGCTCGACCCCTACATGCGCGGCCGCATGGACGACCGCAAATCGTATGCGAAGCCGGTCGGCCTCGGCGAGGTGATGACCGGCGAGAGCGTGTGTGAAGTGATTGCGTCCGACCAGGCCGGTTATCACGTTGGCGACACCGTGCTGGCCCCGACCGGCTGGCGCACCCATGCGGCCTCGGCCGGCAAATCCTTGCGCAAACTGGACCCGGCCTTGGCACCGATCGCGACTGGCCTCGGCGTGCTCGGCATGCCCGGTTTTACCGCGTATGCAGGTTTGTACCTGATCGGCAAGCCGAAGCCTGGCGAAACGGTTGTCGTGGCGGCCGCAAGCGGACCGGTCGGCTCACTGGTCGGGCAACTCGCCAAGCTCGCCGGCGTGCGAGCGGTCGGCATCGCGGGCAGCCCCGAAAAATGCCGCGCCGTCGTCGAAGAATTTCGCTTCGATGCCGCCGTCGATCACCGTGCATCCGATTTTGGCGAAAAGCTCGCAGCTGCCTGTCCGAAGGGAATCGATGTTTATTTCGAGAACGTCGGCGGCGCCGTCTGGCAAGCTGTGCTGCCCCTGCTCAATAACTTTGCGCGCGTGCCGGTATGCGGGCTGATCGCCCAATATAATGCAGCGGGTCCCGCTCCCGGACCAAATCTCCTGCCTGCCACCATGCGCGCGGTATTGAGCAAAAGCCTTACGCTGCGCGGCTACCTCAACTATGAATTCGCCGCCGAGCACTACCCGGCGTTCTTGCGCACTGTCGGTGCCGGGATCGCCGACGGGCGCATCCGTTATCGCGAGGACATCACTGATGGGCTTGAGAATGCGCCTGCCGCCTTCATCGGCATGCTGGAAGGCCGCAATTTCGGAAAGGCGCTGGTGCGCGTTGCGCCGTCCGCGTGATATCGTTGGTTTGGCCGAAAGCAGCAGCAATGAGGACCTGATTGTGCTGGGCAGAGTTCCTGATTTACAACAAAGGAGGCTTCCATGGTCCGCAAGGCGAAAGCGGTTTGGCGCGGCACGGGCCGCGCCGGCAGCGGTAATCTCTCCACTGATTCCGGCGTGCTTGCCGACACGCCTTATTCGTTCAAGACTCGCTTCGAGAGTGAGAAGGGCACCAATCCAGAAGAGCTGATCGCCGCGGCGCATGCAGGGTGCTTCACCATGGCGCTTGCATTCGGACTGCAAGGCGCCGGCTTTACCCCTGCCGAGCTGACCACCGAGGCGGCTGTCACTCTCGAGCCCGAGGGCAAGGGCTTTCGTATCAGCCGCTCGGTCCTGACCTTGCGCGCCCAGGTGCCAAACCTTGACGAAACAAAATTCGCCGAGATGGCGAAAGACGCCGAGAAGAACTGTCCGGTCTCCAAGGTTCTCAACGCCGAGATCACGCTTGACGCCAAGCTGGTTTGATTGCGGCAACGCGAGTGTGGAAATGCGGACTACCGGTTTCGAGCTGCTCGAAACTGAGGTTTATGTATACTCGAGCCCATGTCGACCCCACTCAGTGACGAACGACCCATTTGGCTTGTTGCCGGCGTGCGAACCCCGTTCGTTGGCGTCGACGGACCGTTTGCGCGCCGTGATTCTTTGACCTTGTCGGTGCCGGTCGTGCAGGCCATGGCACAACGGGTGAACGGCCCGATCGATTTCGGCGTCTGGGGCGCGGTGATACCGAACCTGGCCTATACCAATCTCGCGCGCGAGGTGTGGCTTGAGGCCAAGCTCGATCCGCACGTGCCAACCTTTACGACCATCATGCAATGCAGCACGAGCATGGTCGGGGTGTTTGAAGCGGCCGGCATACTCGCGCGCACCAGCACGGCGCTCGCCTTGGTCGGCGGTGTCGAAAGCATGAGCCGTGTCCAGATCGGGATAGGACAGAACTTATCCGATTGGCTGCGGCGCCTCACGCAAGCGCGCGATCTCGGTCAACGCCTTGCTGTTCTGAGAAAGCTGCGGCCCTCCGATGTCCGCCTGTTCGTGCCCGAGGTGAAGAACCGCGTCACCGGACGAAGCATGGGTGAGCACACCGAGGACATGGCGAAGACCTGGAACATTGGCCGCCGGGAGCAGGATGAGCTCGCGCTTGAAAGCCATCAGCGCGCTATAGCGGCGCGCGATCGCGGCTTTTTTTCCGATCTGATCATTCCGGTCGACGGGGTTGCGCAAGATCACTTTCCGCGCCGCGACACTTCTTTGGAGAAGCTCGCCAGGTTGAAGCCCGCCTTTGACCGCACAAGCGGCCGCGGCACGCTCACCGCCGGCAACAGCTCGCCGCTCACCGATGGCGCGGCAGCGATCTGGGTTGCGACCGATGCGGGTCTGTCGCGGCTTGCGGGGGCGGCGCCACGCGTGCGACTCCTCGATTTCGAGATGGCCGCGATTGATATCTTCAACGAAGGGCTGCTCATGGCCCCCACCACAGCCATCCCGAGGCTGCTCGCGCGGCACGGGTTGAAATTCGACGATATCGCTCTTTGGGAGATTCACGAGGCGTTTTCGGCGCAGGTGGCCTGCCACATCAAGGCGCTCGAGGACAAAGATTATGTGCGAGAGAAGGCCGGTGTCGAGCACACCTTCGGGAGCTTCCCGCGCGATCGCATGAATCCCAACGGCGGCAGCGTCGCTCTCGGGCATCCCTTTGGAGCCACCGGTGCGCGCATTTTGAGTCAGGCTGTGAAGGAGCTCGCCGCCATGCCGCAAGGGAGCCGCGCCATTGTCAGCATATGCGCCGACGGCGGTTTGGGTACGGTCGCACTGCTGGTGAATTGATCGTCGAAGAAAGTCGACCTGTCGACTTATGCTTCGGACGCAGAGCCCGCTCCTACCTTCGCTGGCTTGTACCCGAGCTTGCGGGAGCATAGATGGAGCTGGCGTTTGGTGTTGCCGCCGTCGCCCATCTGAACGGCTCTTGCTGCTTTTGGACTGATCGCTGCCTCCGCTGAACGAGCGGACTAATATGTTAGGCGTCCCGAGCGATGGCTGATTCCTCTGCTGCCGCGACCGCTCCCCTGCAACCACCCAGCAAAATGACGGTCACGCTGCATGTCAACGGCGTGGAACGGCGATTGACCATTGCGCCGTGGACCACATTGCTCGACGCGCTGCGCCTCTATCTCGATCTCACCGGGACCAAGAAAGGCTGCGACCACGGCCAGTGCGGCGCTTGCACCGTTTTGGTTGAGGGTCGGCGCATCAATTCCTGCCTCACCCTTGCCGTGATGAAGGATGGCGCGCAAATCACCACGGTTGAGGGCCTGGCGCAGGGACACACGCTGCATCCGTTGCAGCAGGCCTTCATCGACCACGATGCATTTCAGTGCGGCTACTGCACGCCGGGCCAGATCTGTTCTGCGGTCGGGCTCATTGCCGAGGGCAGGGCGCGTACCGCCGACGACATCCGCGAGCTGATGAGCGGAAATATCTGCCGCTGCGGCGCCTACACCAATATCGTGGCGGCCATTGAAGAAGTGATGTTCGGCAAGGCCGGGCAGAGTGAACGCGCGCCATGAACAATTTCGGCTACAGTCGGGCGAATGACGTCGCCGACGCGGTGCGCCAGATCGCGGCCGACCCCGGCGCCAAGTTCATTGCCGGCGGCACCAATCTCATCGATCTCATCAAGGAGCATGTCGCGCGCCCATCGCGCCTCATCGACATCACGCATCTGCCGCTTGCCAAGGTCGAGGAGACAAGAGATGGCGGCTTGCGCATCGGCGCCCTGGTTCCCAACAGCGACCTTGCGCACCACCCGCAGATCGAGGCGCGCTATCCGTTGCTGGGCAGCGCCATTCTCGCCGGAGCTTCGCAGCAATTGCGCAACATGGCCTCGACCGGAGGCAACCTGCTGCAGCGAACGCGCTGCCTTTATTTCTACGACACGACAACGCCCTGCAATAAACGCGAACCCGGCAGCGGCTGCTCGGCGATCCACGGCATCAATCGAATGCACGCAATCCTCGGCACGAGCGAGCACTGCATCGCGACCCACCCCTCCGACATGTGCGTCGCGCTCTCGGTGCTCGAGGCGCGCGTATTGGTAAGTGGGAGCGGGGGCGAGCGCAGCATTGCCTTTGCCGATTTCCATCGTCTCCCGGGCGATGCGCCGCACCTCGACAGCAATCTGCGTGCGGACGAGATCATCACCGCCATCGAGCTGCCGCCCAAAGGCTTTGCCAAGAATTACACGTATCTGAAGATCCGCGATCGCCTGTCATATGCCTTCGCGCTCGTTTCCGTTGCTGCCGGTCTCGAGCTCGACGATGAGACCATCAGGGACGCGCGCCTCGCGCTCGGCGGGGTCGCGCACAAACCCTGGCGTAATACGGCGGCGGAGGCTCAGTTGCGGGGAGCGCGCGCAACCAGCGAGAACTTCGCGCGCGCGGCCGATACCGTGCTGCGAGACGCCCGCGGGTTTGGCCACAACGACTTCAAGATCGAGTTGGCCCGGCGCGCGATTGTGCGTGTCCTCACCCAGGCCGCGCGCGGCACCCCGCAGTCGCAGGCGGACAAACGGATAAGATAGAGCAGGTTTTGATGAAGTGTCACAAGGCGCCGTGGCTTGCGTCACCTCTCCCGGAGGGACCCCTGCGGGGAGAGGTAGAGACACCGCGGGAGTGCGCATGACGGCCACCACATACCTGGGCAAGCCGACCTCGCGCATCGAGGGGCGGGAGAAAGTGACGGGAGCGGCCAAATATGCCGGCGAGTACAACGTGCCCGCCCTTGCGCACGGCTTTGTCGTGTCGTCCGCCATCGCCAAGGGCCGCATCAAGCGCATCCACACCGCGGAAGCGCTCGCGGTTAGCGGCGTGCTCGACGTGTTCAGCCACGCCCACCGGCCCAAGCTCGCCTCTTCGGACGAGAAATATAAAGACGACATCGCGCCCGACGGCTCGCCCTTCCGCCCGCTCTACGACGACCGGGTCCGCTTTAGCGGCCAGCCGGTCGTCCTCGTCGTCGCCGAGGAGCTGGAA